>DATDNN010000087.1:0-3427 GCA_036518255.1 Allosphingosinicella sp.
CGACCTTGAAGTCCTTGGGATAATCGCGGGTCAGCGCCTCGCGGAGATTGGCCAGGCCTTCATCGCCCAGGCATTCCTTGCGGGTTTCGGTCGCGCCTTCCGAGGTTTCGGTGACTTCCCACGCGCCCTTGCGGAACTGCGGCACGCCGTCGGCGGAGAGCTTCAGCGCACCTTCGCCGCCCGCAGCTTCCTTACCGGCACCCGCAGCGCTTTCATTGCCGGACGGCTGCTGGCCGCAGGCGGCGAGCGTGAGGGCGATGGCGGAAACCAGTACGATACGCATGACGAAACCTCCCAAAAGACGGCGCGCGGCCGTTCCCCGATGCGCTGGCTGGGGCGGCAGGATTCGAACCTGCGAATGCCGGTACCAAAAACCGGTGCCTTACCGCTTGGCGACGCCCCAGTGCGCGAGGCAGGCCTTATAGCCTGCGCCCGCGAAGGAAAAGCCCCTTAGACGCGGCGATTGACGAGGTCGAGATAATCCTTGCGCAATTGCAGCGTCAGATCGCCCACTTCGAAGTTCCAGGGTCCGGCCGAAGCGACCGGCGTAACTTCGGCGGCGCTGCCCGTCAGGAAGAATTGTTCGAACGATTCGAGCTCTTCGGGCCAGATCGCGCGTTCGATCACCTCGATGCCCCGCTTGCGGGCGAGTTCCATGATCGTCTGGCGCGTGATGCCGTTGAGGAAGCAGTCCGGGGTCGGCGTGTAGAGCTTGCCTTCCTTGATGAAGAAGGCGTTGGCGCCGGTGCCTTCGGCCACCTGCCCGCGCCAGTCGAACATCAGCGCGTCGTCATAACCCTGCGCCTGCACTTCGTGGCGCGCCATCGTGCAGATCATGTAGAGACCCGAGGCCTTGGCCTGGGTCGGCGCGGTATAGGGCGCGGGGCGGCGCCACGGCGAAATGGCGAGCCGGAGGCCTTTGCGGATCGCCTCCTCGCCGAAATAGGCGCCCCAATACCAGGCGGCGATGGCGAGGTGCGGCTTCGAATTGCCGGGGGAAACGCCCATTTGCTCGGAACCGCGCCAGGCGACCGGGCGGACATAGGCGTCCTGGAGATCGTTCGCCTTCAGCACTTCGCGGCAGGCATTGTCGATTTCCTCGACGCTCCAGGGGAGATCGAAATGCATGAGCGACGCGCTCTTGCGCAGCCGCTCGCTATGCTGGGTGAGCGCGAAAATCTCGCCGCCATAAGCGCGCTGGCCTTCGAACACGGACGAGGCATAATGCAGACCGTGGGTCAGAACGTGAATCTGCGCCTCGCGCCACGGCACCATCTTGCCGTCGAACCAGATCCAGCCGTCCCGGTCATCGTAAGTACGCTCGTCAATCATGCCCAAACCCGATCCTCTTGATGTGGCGCCGCGATAAAACCGACCGCCCGGTCGGTCAACTCACACGCGCGGGAATGGCCTTATTCCGCGCTCAGGGCCGCCAATTCGCGGTTACGGGCCACGGACGCGGCGAGCGTTTCGCGCAGCAACGTTTCGAGTCGGCCTTCCTCGTCGAGGACGGACAGGCCCGCGCGGGTCGATCCGCCGGGGCTCGCCACCCGCTCCGCGAGCGCGCCCGGCGTTTCCTGCCCCTCAACCGCGAGCAAGGCGGCGCCCTCGACGGTGGCAAGCGCGAGACGCGCCGCCTGCTTTTCGGGAAGGCCAAGCCCGGCAGCGGCACGGCCGAGCGCGTCGATAAAGCGGTAGAGAAAGGCGGGGCCGCTGCCGGACAAGGCGGTGAGGATGTCGAACAGCGCCTCGTCCTCCACCCATTCGGCGGTGCCGAGCGCGGCCATCAGCGCCCCGGCGAGGCTGCGCGCCTCCGCATCGCCGCTGTCGCTGAACAGGCCGACCGCGCCCTTGTGGATACGCACCGGCATGTTGGGCATGGCGCGGACGATGGCGCGGCATTGCGGGAAAAGACCGTGGAGCCTTTCCTGCCGCGTGCCCGCGAGGATGGAAATGACGATCGTCCGGGGATCTAGCACCGGGGCAAGCTCCGGAGCGACGGCGCCCAGCATCTGCGGCTTCACGCCCAGCATCACGAGGGCGGGCACCTCGTCTTCCGGAAGCGCGGTCAGCACCCGGATGCCGTGGCCGACCGCCTGCCCGCTTGGCCGGATCACGGTGATGCGGGCGGGGTCCATGCCCGCGGTCATCCAGCCTTCCAGCATCGCGCCCGCCATATTGCCGCAACCGACGAGCCAGAAAGGCCCCGGCAGCGCGGGAACGCTCATGCCTCGCCCTGGGTATCGATCAGCGCGGCGGCGATGGCTTCCTGCGGGCTCTTGTCCGCCCAGAGGACGAACTGGAAGACGGGGTAGAAACGCTCGCATTCCTCGATCGCCGCTTCGACCAGCGTCTCCGCCTGGGTGAGGCTGAGCAGGCCGCCATCGTCACCTTCCAGGAGCGCGGCGTGGCGGAAGAGAACGAGGCCGGAGGAGGTCCACAGCTCGAAATGGCCGAGCCAGAGCTGTTCGTTGATAAGGCCGATCGTCTCGTAGGTGGCGGCGCGCTTGTCGGCCTGCACGCGAATGTCGGGCAAGGCGAGGAACTGGAGAACCTGATCGTCCTCCCGCCAGATGGCGCGCAATTCATATTGCGCCCAGCTTCCCTGGAAATTGGCAACTATTTCCTCGTCGCCATTCCTCTCGAACGCCCAGCCGTGCGCGCTGAAATAATGTTCGAGCATGTCGATGGGAGCGCTCGTCTCCCGTTCCATCTCGAATTCATCCGTATTCATGGCCAGACTTCCACCCTGTTACAGGGAAAACCGTGCACAACGACACCGCAAGGTGCAAGCAGCCGGGCGCAATAAGTTGTGGATATCAGGCACCCGGCGCCGATTTAGGTCCGCTCTTCCTCGCCTTGGGCGCGGCAGCGGCGGGCGCGCCGCCGAGTTTCGCTTCCAACGCCTCGATGCGGGCCTTGAGCAGCGCATTTTCCTCACGCGCGGCGACGGCGATGGCCTTGGCGGCTTCGAACTCGTCGCGGCTGACGAAATCCATGCCGGCAATGCCTTCCCGGAAGCGCTCACGGATATTCTCCTGCGCCTCCCGGCCCATGCCGGCGATGGTGCCGGCCGCGCCGTTCATCATCTTCACGAAATCGTCGAACAGGCGGTTCTGGGACTGCATAAACGGGCTCCTATGATATCCCGCTTAATATCGCCCCTCTTGCCGCGATCACAAGAGGCAGCCCCTTCAGGCCAGTTCAGGCCATAGGGTTCAGCCGGATGATCTCGTAATTGAGGATCGAGGCGAAGCTCAGCCACACCATATAGGGCACCATCAGCCAGGCCGCCGCCTTGCGGATGCGCGCAAACCAGAAGGTCGTCGCGATGGACAGCACCAGCATGACGAGAATGATGGCAAGGCCGAGGCGCGCCTGATGCATGCCGAAGAAGACGGGCGACCATAGGAAGTTCAGCACCATC
>DATDNN010000088.1:0-3004 GCA_036518255.1 Allosphingosinicella sp.
CGCTAAACAATCCCTCGATCGCCGAGCGCGTCTCGCGCGTATCGACGGTCTCGCCGAACCCGCCGGCCGCGCCGAAGGCGAGCCGGAAGAATTTGAGCTTGTTGGCCGACGCCCGCGCGCTTTCGGCAAGGAGGTCGAGGCAGCGTTCCCGCATCTCGGGATCGGTTTCGTCGGCGAGAAGCTCGAGACCGTTGTTGATCGCGCCCACAGGACTCAGAAGATCGTGACACAGGCGCGAACAAAGGAGGCTCGCAAATTCGTAGGATTTCATCGCCGTTCCGCTCTGCCCTGCATAAACTGGCCTAGGCCCCTCCTATTGGCCGCTCGCCAGCATCCTTGCAAGGCGGCTCGCCGACAATTTCAAAGGGGGTAGAGACAAACCGGCCATGAAGCCCCTCCCTGCCCGCCGTCCACAAGGCCGCTTCATTCCCGGCAAGGATCAACCATAGAACCCCCACCTGCTCCGCCCGCGCCGCGTCGTGAACGGAGGGACGAGGGTCGCCGCCGGGATGCGAATGATAATGGCCGAGAATGCGCAATCCCCGATCCCTCGCCGCCCGTTGCGTACGGAGGTAGAGCCCCGGATCGATCTCGAACGCTATTGCAGGATCAGGCGCAACGTTGGGGGCGGATACCGCCTCGCGGATCAGGCCATCCCCTCCAACCAGCAGGCCGCATGTTTCGCGGCCGCCAGCCGCCCTCGCCTCCGCCTGAAGCCGCGCCAGCAGCGCCCTTGAAATCCGCCACCTCATTCCCACATCCCGATGCGATGGACAGGGGGGTGTCGATCCTGCGCGCGACAATCGCTTCGGACGCTTCGGGCTGGCGGCTCGACCGCGCCTTGGCGGCCGCGCTCCCGACCCTCTCCCGCGAGCGGCTGAAGACCCTGATCAGCGCCGGCGAAGTGCTGGGGCCGCAGGGCGTCGCGGTTCGCGATCCGGCGTCCAAGGCTGTTCCGGGCGGCGCTTACGAAGTGCATGTCCCGGTTCCTGCCGAGGCGCACAACGCGCCGCAAGATATTCCGCTCGCCATCGTCTATGAGGACGATCATCTGATCGTGGTCGACAAGCCCGCCGGTATGGTCGTCCACCCGGCCGCCGGGAACCTCGACGGGACGATGGTCAACGCGCTGCTCCACCATTGCGCGGGGCGCCTCTCCGGCATCGGCGGCGTGGCGCGGCCCGGCATCGTCCACCGGATCGACAAGGGCACTTCGGGCCTGCTCGTCGTTGCCAAGACTGACCGGGCGCACGAAGGCCTTGCCGCCCAGTTCGCGAAGCACAGCATCGACCGCCGCTACCAGGCGATCGTCGCCGGGATACCGAACCCGCCCTCGGGCACGGTGGATGCCCCCCTCGCCCGCTCCTCGGCCAACCGGCAGAAGATGGCGATCGTGGCGGAAGGGCGCGGCAAGCGGGCGGTGACGCATTACAGCCTCGTGCGGCCCTTGAAGGAAGCGGCGCTGGTCGAATGCCGGCTGGAAACCGGGCGGACGCATCAGGTGCGTGTCCACATGACCTCGCTCGGCCACCCCTTGCTCGGCGATCCGGCTTATGGGCGCACCAGAATCGCTCACCGTGACCTACTAAATCGATTGGACTTCAAACGGCAGGCCCTGCACGCTGCGGTCCTCGGTTTCGTCCATCCAGTATCGAAAGAAAACTTGACCTTTGAGAGCGTCGTTCCGTCTGATATGCAGGAACTGTTAAGCGCCCTCGCCGTATAACAGGAAAGAGTCGGCGGAACTTCGGGTCGCGCCGGCCAGGGAGTAAAGACTATGGCAAGCGGCAGAAACGTGCCCACCACCATCCCCGCCACCGGCGGCGAAGCGGGCCTCAACCGCTATCTGACGGAAATCAAGAAATTTCCGATCCTGTCGCCGGAAGAGGAATATATGCTCGCCAAACGCTGGACCGAGCATCAGGATACCGAAGCAGCGGCGAAGCTCGTGAACAGCCACCTGCGCCTCGTCGCCAAGATCGCCATGGGCTATCGCGGCTACGGCCTGCCGGTCAGCGAGCTCATTTCCGAAGGCAATATCGGCCTGATGCAGGGCGTGAAGAAGTTCGAGCCGGATCGGGGCTTCCGCCTCGCGACCTACGCCATGTGGTGGATCCGCGCCTCGATCCAGGAATTCATCCTCCGCTCGTGGAGCCTGGTGAAAATGGGCACCACCGCGGCGCAAAAGAAGCTGTTCTTCAACCTCCGCCGGATGAAGAACCAGATCGAAGCGTTTGAGGATGGCGACCTGCGTCCCGAGGACGTGACGAAGATCGCCACCGATCTCGGCGTCTCGGAAGAAGACGTTATCTCCATGAACCGCCGCATGGCGATGGGCGGCGACACGTCGCTGAACGTGCCGCTGCGCGAGGAAGGCGAAGGCCAGTGGCAGGATTGGCTGGTCGACACCGATCCCCTGCAGGACGAACGCGTCGCCGAAGCCGAGGAAACCCGCGTCCGCCACGACCTCCTCGTCGAAGCGATGCAGGCCCTCAATGAACGCGAACGCCACATCCTGACGGAACGCCGTTTGACGGATGATCCGAAGACCCTGGAAGAACTGAGCCAGGTCTACGACGTCAGCCGCGAACGCATCCGCCAGATCGAAGTCCGCGCGTTCGAAAAGCTGCAAAAGGCGCTGATGAACCTGGCAGGCGAACGGAAACTGCTGGCGGCCCATTAGAAAGCTCACCGCAGCCGGATTCCGGCGCGGCGGCGAGCCTTTCCCAAGAATCTTATCGTTTCCTCAGATATGCCGCGACTGCCCGGAAGGCCGGGAGCGATGTCGGGTCGATCGCGGCATTTCCCGCCTGAGGAAAGGAAGCAAAGCGCACCAACACCATCTGCGAGGAAGGATCGACATAGATCGTCTGCCCGTGCACGCCGCATGCCGCGATGATTTTGTCGTTGCCGGGGAATATCCACCACATGCTGGTATAGCTGCCGCCAGCCAGCGCAGGATAGGCGGCTCCGAACTTTGCGGGATCGCCGCCGGCCTGGATTT
>DATDNN010000089.1:0-3962 GCA_036518255.1 Allosphingosinicella sp.
AATTGTCGGGGGCGAAACTGGTTGCCAGTGCCGCGGACAAGCCGGACCTCGAGAGCGGCCGTGTATCCTATCGCCCCGACATGCCTCCCGCGCCGCCGGTACGAGTGGACCGGGTCGTGGGCGAAGGCGGCCGCGTCCGCATCGGCGATACGGAGCTGACCGCCCATATGACACCCGGCCACACGCGGGGCTGCACCAGCTGGTCGCTGCGCACGCTGGAAAATGGCCGTCCCCTCGATGTTCTTTTCGCCTGCAGCCTGACGGTGGCGGGCCAGCCGCTGGTGGGCGACAAGCTTTATCCCGGCGCCGCCGCCGATTTTCGCAAGACATTCGCCAAGCTCCGGAAAATGAAGGCCGACATATTTCTCAATTTCCATCCCGGCTTCTTCGATCTGGAGGAGAAGCGCCAGCGGCTCGCCCGGGGCGATATGGCGGCCTTCATCGATCCTGGCGAATTGCAGCGGCAGGTCGCCTGGGCGGAAAAGGCGTTCGAGGCCGAGCTCGCGCGTCAACAGGCGGAGGCGGGCAAGAAATGAAACTGAGATCGCTGCTGTTCGTGCCCGGCGACCGGCCCGACCGGATGGAAAAGGCGCGCGGCCTTGGCGCCGACGCGCTGATCCTCGACCTTGAGGATGCGGTCGCGGCGGAGAAGAAGCCCGAGGCGCGCCATGCCGTCGCGGCTTTCGTCCGGACGCATGCGGAAGCGAACCTCTGGGTCCGCATCAATCCGCTGGACGGCGGCGAGGCGGATCGCGATCTCGACGCGCTGCAAGGGCTGCACCCGCGCGGCATCGTGCTTCCCAAGGCCGAGGGCGGGGCGTCGGTCGACGAACTGGCCCGCCGCCTGACGCAGCGCGGCAATGCCACGGCGCGAATCCTCGCCATCGCCACCGAAACGCCCGCCGCCATTTTCCAGCTCGGCACCTATGGCGGGGCAAAGCGGCTGGAGGGTCTGACCTGGGGCGCGGAGGATCTGCCCGCCGCCATCGGCGCCGCGACCTCGCGCGAGGCGGACGGCGCCTTCACCCCGCCCTATGAACTTGCCCGCTCGCTCTGCCTGTTCGGCGCGGCGGCGGCGGGCGTGGCGCCGATCGAGACGGTCTATCCGGATTTCCGCGATCTGGGCGGCCTCGCCGCCTATGCCGCCCGCGCCCGCCGCGACGGCTTTACCGGCATGATGGCCATCCATCCCGCGCAGGTGCCGGTGATCAACGCGGCCTTCACGCCATCCGAAGCGGAGATCGCCCATGCCGAAGCGGTGGTCGCCGCGTTCGCGGCCAACCCCGGCGCCGGAGCGCTGCAACTCGATGGCAAGATGATCGACCGGCCGCACCTGGTGCAGGCGCGGCGGACGCTCGCCATGGCCGGAACGCAAGGCGAGGGCTGACGCGCCGTTTTATTCGCCGCCAGGCCCTTCGTCCCGGTAGCGGCTTTGGATAAAGCGCTGGTGCGCCTCGAAGGCGAGGCGGCGGTCGCGGCTCACTTGCGTGCAAAGTTCGCCAAGCTCGGCCGCCAGCGTATCAAGCGCTTCGCCAAGCCGGATCGCGAAGCTCGGATCCTCTTCGCGGGTCGAGGCGGGGAGTTCGCAATAGGAGCGGACGAGGCGGGGTAGGTGATCGCCGATCAGGCGGCGCGCGTCCCAGGCGAGAGTGGAATGGGGATCGATCTCGCCAAGCTGGAGGTCAGAGCCAGCCCTGTGCCTGATACCATTCGGCCGTTTGCTTGAGGCCGGTAGGAGTGCGTACCTCCGGCTTCCACAAATCCACCGGGGGGCGTTTGTGCGCCGTCACCACCCAGTCGGGATGGCAGAAATAGCGGACGCGGTCGGCGGTGAGCTTGGCATTGCCGCGGCGGACCAGCCGGTCGATCGCGGAGGCGCCGTGGAGGAGGGGCTTCGGCATGGCGATCGTCACCGCCCGCTTGCCGAAATTGCGGCCGAGCGTGCGGGCGAAATAGCGATGCTCCCAGCCACCTTCGCGCCCGTCATCGGGCTCGTAAATCTGGCCGAACGTTTCCGGGCGATCGATGAGCGTAAGGACCAGGCGGCAGAGGTCCGCGACATGGATGATCGAGAAATGGCCGCCTGGCGGCAGCGCGACGAAGCCGCGCTTGGCCATCTTGAACAGTTCCAGCGTTTCCCGGTCGCCCGGTCCGTAGACGGCGGGAGGGCGGATGATCGTCCAGTCGAGGCCGGAGTCGACGACGGCTTTCTCCGATCGCCGCTTGGACCGACCGTAATTCGACAGATGCGGTTCGCGCGCGGAAAGGGAGGAAATGTGGACGAAGCGGCGGACGCCGGATCGCTGTGCCGCATCGATCATATGGGCGGTGCCGGTGACATTGACGCGCTCGAATGCTTCGGGACTGCCCGAAATCAGACCGGCGACATGGATGATCGCATCGGCGCCGTCGGTTAGGCGGGCAAGGCTGTCCGGATCGTCGAGCGTTCCCTCGACCCAGGTCACGCCTTCCTGCGCCGCCCGCGACGTGCGGGTAAGGGCGCGGACCTGATGCCCGCTCGCCGCTGCCATGCGGAGGAGATGCTGGCCGACAAAGCCGGTGCCTCCAGTTACGGCGAGGGTGGTCATGCAATTCCTCCCCGAAACGGGGAGGGGGACCAGCCGAAGGCTGGTGGAGGGGCTGGCAAGAAGGGCGGGGCAACCGCTCCACCGCTCTTCGAGCGGTCCCCCTCCCCGTTCCGGGGAGGAGACGCTAGAGCGGCGACCATCTGCCCTCTTCCTCTTCTTCCTCTCCCTGTTCCGCGTCGAGTTGAACGATATGCGCCTGCAGGGCGTCCAGTACCGTCTCCACCCCCGCGCCGGTCGCGCCGGAAATGCGATATGGTTTTACGCCGCACTCCGCCTCCATCTCGTCGGAGAGGGCCTCGAGCAGTTCGTCGTCCATCGTGTCGGCCTTGTTGAGCGCCACGACTTCCGGCTTGTCGGTCAGGCCCGCGCCATAGGCTTCGAGTTCGTCGCGGACGATGCGATAGGCTTCGGCGACATCCTCGGCATTGGCGTCGACGAGGTGAAGGAGGACGCGGCAGCGCTCGATATGGCCGAGGAAACGGTCGCCGATCCCGGCTCCGTCCGCGGCGCCTTCGATGAGGCCGGGAATGTCGGCCATCACAAATTCGCGGCCGCGATGACTGACGACGCCCAGCTGGGGGCGCGTCGTCGTGAAGGGATAGTCGCCGACCTTGGCCTTGGCGTTGGTGACGGCGTTGATGAAGGTCGATTTGCCCGCATTCGGCAGACCCACGAGACCTGCATCGGCGAGCAGTTTCAGCCGCAGCCAGACCCAGGCTTCCTCGCCCGGCCAGCCCGTGCCGTGCTGGCGCGGGGCGCGGTTCGTCGAGGTCTTGTAGCTTGCATTGCCGCGTCCGCCGTCACCGCCGCGCAGGAAGATTTCGCGCTGCCCCACCTTCGTGAAGTCCAGGAGAACATGCTCCTTGTCTTCCGACAGGATTTGCGTTCCGACCGGAACCTTGATGACGAGATCGCTGCCGCCCGCGCCCGTCATGTTGGAGCCCGCGCCGCCCTTGCCGCGCGGCGCCTTGAAATGCTGGGTGTAGCGGAAATCGATCAGCGTGTTGAGGCCCGCCACCGCTTCGAACACGATATCGCCGCCCTTGCCGCCATTGCCGCCGTCCGGCCCGCCATATTCGATGAACTTCTCGCGCCGGAAGCTGACGGCGCCGGGGCCGCCGGAGCCGGACTTCACATAGATTTTGGCCTGATCGAGAAAATGCATATTGAGTCTCAAAGCTAGGAACCGAAGGGATCGAAGGCAATGAGCCCTCCTCGATGGAGGAGGGTTGGGTGGGGGTGGTGTCTCCGGAGGAACCGCGTTCTACGCCGTAGATCACCCCTCCCCAACCCCTCCTCATCAAGGGGAGGGGCTTAGGGCGCTTCGTCACGATCGGATCGTGTCAGGGCCGCTCCTAGCCGTTTGTTCTCTCT
>DATDNN010000090.1:0-4323 GCA_036518255.1 Allosphingosinicella sp.
AGCGTCAGATCCGCGCCGGTCGGATTGTGGCAGCAGCCATGGAGAAGAACGATGTCGCCAGCTTCCGCGTCTTCCAGCGCCGTCATCATGCTGTCGAACAGCAGGGTCTGACTGTCCTTGTCGTAATAGGCATAATCGACCATCGGCAGGCCCGCGCAGCCGATCAGCGGCGCGTGATTGGGCCAGGTCGGCTGGCCGAGGAAGATGCGGGCGCCCGATCCGGCGGCCTTGATGAGTTCCGCGCCAAGGCGAAGCGCGCCGCAGCCGCCGGGCGTCTGCACGCCCACGATCCGCGCGTCTCCCGCGAGGGCAGAGCCAAGCGCCAGTTCCTTCATCAGCGCGACGAAGCGGACGTCGCCTTCGGCGCCCAGATAGGCCTTGGTCTCCTGCGTATCGATCAGGATCTGTTCGGCCTTCTTCACCGCCCGCAGGATCGGCGTGCCGCCCGCCGCGTCCCGATAGACGCCGACGCCAACGTCGATCTTCGTCGGGCGGCTGTCCGCGCGGCAAAGCGAGATCAGCGCCAGCAGCGGATCGGGCGTTTGGGGTTTCAGCCGGTCGAACAGCTTCGTTTCGGTGCCAGCGTCCGCCATGATTCCTCCTGTCGCGGGAATGAGTGTCCCGGTGACGCTTAATATCCTGCGAGGATCATGCAAATTGCTATCAATTTACCCACATTTTTCCGGTAGCGCATGAAGTTCTTTTCAATATATTCGACATAATGAAACAAAATTATCAGCTAGACGAGATAGACCGCCGACTCGTGCGCGAGCTTCAGCGGGACGCGAGCCTCAGCCATGCCGCGCTCGGCGAACGGGTTGGCGCGTCGGCTGCCTCGGTATGGCGGCGTATCCGGAGCCTCGAAGCGGCGGGCGTACTCGGCAAGACCGTGCGCCTCGCCGATGCCGAAGCGCTGGAGCGATCGGTGAACGTGCTTTGTCAGGTGCGGATGGTGCGCCAGACCGTGTCCGACCGCACGGAGTTCGAGGAGTTCATCCAGTCCCGCGAAGAGATCGTCGAATGCTATTCGATGTCGGGCGAATGGGATTATCTCCTCCGCATCGCCGTGAAGGACGTCGCCGATTACGACCGCTTCGTCATGCGCGGCGTGCTGGCCCACCCTTCCGTCGCCAATGCCGCGTCGAACTTCGCGCTGCGCCAGGTGAAGTACACGACCGAGATTCCGGTCTGACCGAAACTCCCCCCTGCTAGGGTGGCTATTCGGGGGAACCCTCCCCCTCCCCGCTCATTGAATTGCCTGCGTATCATTTGGAGCAGGACATGGCCGCACGCGCCTATTGGAAGGGACAGATCAGGCTCGCCCTCGTCTCGATCCCGGTGGAAATCTATTCGGCGACGAAGAGCGGCGCGACGATCGCGTTCAACCAGATTCATGAGCCGACCGGAAAACGGGTGAAATATGAGAAGGTCGTGCCGGGTGTAGGCCCGGTGGATCCCGACGAGATCGTCAAAGGCTTCCAATATGAGAAGGGCCACTACGTCCTGCTCGAAGAGGACGAGATCGAGGCGGTGAAGCTGGAGAGCAAGAAAACGCTCGAGCTCACCCAGTTCGTCGATCAGAGTGACATCGACGTCCTCTATTATGAAAAGCCCTATTACGTTGTGCCTGCCGACGACCTCGCTGAGGAAGCCTTCATCGTCCTGCGCGAGGCGCTCCGCCGCACGAAGAAGGTGGGCCTGGGCCAGCTTGCCCTGCGCGGGCGCGAATATGTGGTGAGCCTGAAGCCATGCGGGCGCGGCCTCATCCTGGAAACGCTGCGCTATGCCGATGAGGTCAACAAGGCGCAGAGCTATTTTCGGGACATCAGCGATGCGAAGCCCGACGAGGAGCTGCTCGATCTCGCCGAGACCCTGATTGAAAAGAAGACGGGCAAGTTCGACGCGTCCGAATTCCATGACCGCTATATCGATGCGCTGAAGGACCTCATCGAGCGGAAGCGCAAGGGCAAGACGATCAAGACCGAGGAAGAGGAGGCGCCGAGCCGCGGCTCCAACGTCGTCGACCTCATGGCTGCGCTGAAGAAGTCGCTCGACCGGCCTGGATCTGGCGCAGGTGCAGACAAGGCTTCCGTCAGCAAGAGCGCGGCCAAGCCCGCCCCGAGAAAAGCACCGGCCAGAAAAGCGCCCGCGAGGAAGCGCGCGTGAAGCGCCCTATCCGCCGTCATCCCGGCGAAAGCTGGGATCTCATGACCAGATCGCGCCTCTTATGTCCTGAGACCCCGGCTTCCGCCGGGGTGACGGAGGCTGGGTGATGGCCACGAAAGCCCCCAGCCCGCTGGCCCGCTACAATGCCAAGCGCAACTTCACCAAAACCGCCGAACCGGCGGGCAAGGTGGAGGAAACGGGCCGCAACATCTTCATGGTGCAAAAGCATGATGCGACCCGGCTGCATTACGACTTCCGCCTTGAACTCGACGGCACGCTGAAAAGCTGGGCGGTGACGCGCGGCCCCAGCCTCGATCCCGAGGACAAGCGCCTCGCCGTCCGCACCGAAGACCATCCTATGGCCTATGCCACGTTCGAGGGCACGATCCCCAAGGGCCAATATGGCGGCGGCACGGTGATGCTGTGGGATCGCGGCACCTGGGAACCCGCGCCCGGAAGGATCCCCGCGAGACGCTGGAAAAGGGCCACCTCCATTTCACCCTTCACGGCGAGCGGATGAAGGGCGAATGGATCCTCATCCGCCTGAAACCGCGCGCGGGCGAGAAGAATGAAAACTGGCTCCTCCGCAAGATCGAGGACGAACATGCGGGAAGCGCGGGCGGCCTCACCGAAAAATATCTGACCTCGGTCGCCACCGGCCGGTCGATGAATGAGATTGCGGAGGGCAACGATCCGCCATGGAACAGCAATAGAGCCGATCCAAACTCCAGCGCGTCCCCCCGGCGAAAGCCGGGGTCTCGGGACAGGAAGGCGCCCACTTCGTCACGAGATTCCGGCTTGCGCCGGAATGACGGAAAGAAAGCCGCACTCCCCGCCTTCCGCGAGGTGCAGAAAGCCACGCTCGTCGACCATGTCCCCGACGGCTCCCAATGGCTCCACGAAATGAAGTTCGACGGCTATCGCTGCCTGCTGAGCGTCGCGGAGGGCAGGGCGAAAATCTACACGCGCACCGGGCTCGACTGGACCGATAAATTCCCGGAAATCTCAGCCGCCGCGATGGAGCTGGAAGTCGGCTCCGCCCTGATCGATGGCGAAATCGTCAAGGTGGACGATAAGGGCGGCACCAACTTCTCCGCACTCCAGCAGGCGATCGGCGAAGGCGGCACCGGCCTCACGCTCTTTGTCTTCGATCTTCTCGAACAGAATGGCGAGGATCTTACCCGCCTTCCCAATCTTGAGCGCAAGCAACGGCTGGCCTCGCTCGTGGGGGAGGGTAAGCCGCCCTTCATCCTCTACGCCGATCACGTGATCGGAGCAGGCGAAAAGCTGTTCGATGCCATGTGCGAAAAGGGCCAGGAAGGGATCATCTCCAAAAAGGCAGACGCCCCTTATCGCGGCGCGCGGACCAAAAGCTGGCTCAAGGTCAAATGCACCCGGCGCCAGGAATTCGTGGTGGTCGGCTGGACGCCGAGCGAAAGCAAGGCGCGGGCGCTCCGAGCCTTGCTCCTGGCGGTGAACGAGGGTGGCAAGCTGCGTTATGTGGGGAAAGTCGGCACCGGCTTTTCGATGAAGACGCTGCAAAGCCTTCTCGCCCGGCTCAAGAAACTGGAGCAAATGAAAGCGGCCGTCGCCGTCCCCCGCTCCGAAGCGCGCGGCGCCCATTGGGTGAAGCCGGAACTGGTGGCCGAGGTCGCTTTTGCCGAATTCACCGGGGACGGATCAGTGCGCCACGCCAGTTTCCTCGGCCTGCGCGAAGACAAGCCCGCCGAAGCGGTGGTGGTAGAAAAACCCCAGCCCTTGCCCCAGGCCGCCTCGGATCGCGTAAAGATCAGCAATCCCGATCGGGTGATCTTCCCGGACGCCAAGGTCACCAAGGGCGAGCTCGCAAATTATTACCGGAAGGTCGCGCCGCTGATGCTCGAATGGGTCGCGAACCGCCCGATCAGTCTTGTCCGCTGCCCGCAGGGCCGCGCCAAGAAATGCTTCTTCCAAAAACATGACGCGGGCACGTTCGGCACCCACGTCCGCCACGTTCCGGTGCTGGAAAAGCGCGGCAATACCGAGGATTATCTGTTCGTCACCGATGCTGACGGCCTTCTCACCTGCGTGCAGATGGGAACGATCGAATTTCACGGCTGGGGTTCGCGCGTCGCCGACATCGAAAAGGCCGACCGGCTGATCTTCGATCTCGATCCG
>DATDNN010000091.1:0-11953 GCA_036518255.1 Allosphingosinicella sp.
GCGTGCGCGCCAGATCCATCGCATAGGCACGCGAATAGCCGTCCAAAATGATCACGCCCTTCATCGCCGGGGTGGCATCCCCCATCGGACCCGACGCCGTGCCGTTCGAAACGGTCGACACCGCCACCTTCGATCCCGCCAGCGTCGTCTGACCCTGCGGCGCGAAGGCCCGCGCGATGTTGAGCAGCCCACGGCCATAGACCGCATCCTGACCCGCAGCACCCGCATCGTCCGCCGTCTTCAGCAAAAGCTCCACGATCTGCGCACCGGTCAGATTAGGGAAAGCACTCGCCAGCAACGCCGCAGCCCCACTAATCACGGGGGCGGAGAAAGAAGTGCCGTTCCAGACGTAGAGCTGGCCATTCTCGTCGGGCGCGAGCACGCCCTTGCCAAGCGCGGCGAGATAGATTTCCGACGCTTGGCCGGCCTTGTTCGAGAAAGAGGCGAGAGCGCCCGAGGAATCCGTGGCTCCGGCGATGATCAGGGCGCCGTTGGCGAGCGAGGCGGTGTCGAGCGCGAAGCCGCTGGGTGCATCCTTCCCCTCATTGCCGGCCGATACCACGACGACGATTCCCGCCGCTGTCGCGCGGCTCAATGCGGCCAGCGTCGCGCCGCCCGCACCTTCGCCGCCGAGCGAAATATTGATGACGCGCGCACCGCCTTCACGGGCGGCATCGATCGCCTTGCCGATATCGGCGTCGTAATGGCGGCAGCCGCTGGCGGGGCAATCGGTCGGACTGGAACTGTTGAGAGAGATGATCGTCGCTTCGAACGCGACGCCGTGCATCCCCGCACTGTCGCGTGCGGCGGCGATGACGGCCGAGACCGCGGTGCCATGGCCTTCCCGGTCGCTGACGCCGCGATTGCCCGCCACGTCGCGGCTCGCCGCATCGATCCGGCCGGCAAATTCGGGAAGGTTTGGGTTGATGCCGCTATCGACCACTCCGACCTTCACGCCCTGGCCACGCCCGCCCGCTTCATAAGCGGTGATCGCGCCCGCCATATTGGCCCCGTTCGAACGCTGATATTCGTTCGTATTGTAATTGGTGCCCGTGGGTGACGGCGGCGGCGGTGGGGGAGGCGGCGGTGGGGGCGGAGGAGGAGGCGTCGGAACGGGCGAAGGCGGCGTCGCGATCGCGCCAGGGCGGTCGCCGCCTGTGCTGCCGCCGCCGCAGCCGGCGAGCGTCAGGGAGACGGAACAGACGGAAAGGACGAGCACAGCTCGCGTAGCACGAATACCCATGATCGGTAACCCGTTCAGAAGTTATAGATATTTTCGCTACGGGAACGGCTTCTACGGCAAAGCCCTTACTTTTCGCTGAGCCTTTCTGGTGAACGGCGGCTTCACCCTTTTTGTGCGGAGCAAAGCGCGCTTCCACCACTGCCGGTGAAGCCCTAAGGGGCGGGGATGCACGCCGCCCTTCGCCATATCGACGCCTGGATCTTCGATCTCGACAACAGCCTCTATCCGGCCTCCGCCAACCTCTTCGATCTGATCGACATACGGATGGGCGAATATATCGAGCGCCTGCTCGCCTGTGATTCGGCGGAGGCGCGGCGGGTGCAGAAGCGGCATTTCCTGGAACATGGCACGACACTCGCCGGGCTGATGGCGACGCACGACATCAACCCGCACGACTTCCTCGATTATGTCCACGACATCGATCTCGCCCGCATTTCGGCCGATCCCGCCCTCGTCGCGGCGGTCGACCGGCTGCCGGGACGGAAGTTCGTCTTCACCAACGGCGACGAGACATATGCCCGGCGGGTGCTGGACAAGCTTGGCCTCGCCAATCTGTGGGACGGGCTGCACGACATCCATGCGATGAACTATGTGCCCAAGCCGCATCCGGCGGCCTATGAAGCGCTGTGCGCGCGCCACGCCATCGATCCCGGCCGCGCCCTGTTCGTCGAGGACATGGCCCGCAACCTCAAGCCCGCCAAGGCGCTCGGCATGACGACGGTGTGGATCGACAATGGGTCGGAAAGCGGCGGGCATGAGGCCGATCCGGCCTTTATCGATTACCGGATCGCGGATATCGGCGAATGGCTTCACGAGATTTTGGGGGACGAGACGGCATGACGAGCGCGCTTCAGCAGACGATCGAACAGGCCTGGGAGGCGCGGGACGGCATTGGCCTTTCCACCACCGGCGCGGTGCGCGATGCGGTGGACGAGGCGCTGGCCCTCCTCGATTCCGGCACGGCCCGCGTGGCCGAACGGGGCGCGGACGGCGTATGGACGGTCAATCAGTGGCTGAAGAAGGCCGTGCTCCTGTCCTTCCGCCTCAACGACAATAAGCTGGTGCCGGGCGGCGCCCCCGCCTTCGACAAGGTGCCTTCACAGTTCGACGGCTGGGACGAGGCGGCGTTCCGGGCCGCCGGTTTCCGCGTGGTGCCGGGCGCCGCGGCACGGCGGGGCGCGTTTATCGGCAAGGGTGCGATCCTGATGCCGAGCTTCGTCAATATCGGCGCCTATGTGGGCGAAGGGACGATGGTCGACACCTGGGCGACGGTCGGCTCCTGCGCGCAGATCGGCAAGAATGTGCACTTGTCGGGCGGCGCGGGGATCGGCGGCGTGCTCGAGCCGTTGCAAGCCGGGCCGGTGATCATCGAGGACAATTGCTTCATCGGCGCGCGCGCGGAAGTGGCCGAGGGCGTGATCGTCCGCGAAGGCGCGGTGCTCTCGATGGGCGTCTATCTCGGCGCGTCCACCAAGATCGTCGACCGGGCGACGGGCGAGGTCATGCGCGGCGAAGTGCCGCCTTATGCGGTGGTCGTGCCCGGCGCGCTTCCCGATCCCAATGGCGGCCCGTCGCTCTATTGCGCCGTCATCGTGAAGCGCGTCGATGCGCAAACCCGCGCCAAGACGGGGATCAACGAGCTGCTTCGCGATTGAGGAGAGAGGGCCTCAGTGTGCCTCGGCGATGAGGTCCGCTGCCTTTTCGCTCGTCCAGTCTTCCTCGCCCGTCATCCGCCAGACTTCCTTGCCGCTGGAATCGTAGAGGATGGTGGTCGGCAGGATCGCGGCGCCGAGCGCGGTCATCACCGCCGCATCGGTGTCGACATAGGGCTGGAGCGCCTTGAAGTCTCGTTTGGCGAAGAAGGGATCGACGGCTTCGCGTCCTTGCATGTCCTGGCTGATCGCGACCACTTCGATCCTGCCGTTTGCCGCCAGCGCATCGAGCGTCGGCAGTTCGGCGACGCAGGGCGCGCACCAGGTAGCCCAGAGATTGACGAGCACGGGCTTCCCCTGAAAGGCCGCGAGGGTCACCGGCTCCCCCTCCGGATCGCGAAAAGGCACGTCCGGCGCGGGCGTGCCCGCATGGGAGCGGTCGATGCCCTTGCCGGCGGCGGGCGCCGGCGCCTCGGAAGCCATATTGCCCCCGCCTTGCGGCGCGGGGGGCTTTTCCGTATCGCACGCGGTGAGCGCCAGCGCGCCCGAGGCCAGGAGAAAGACGATCGAAAGCCGCATGAGCAATTCCAATGCAATGTGGGGCGGGCGCTTCGCCGAAGGGCCATCCGCAGTGATGCGGGAGATAAATGCCTCCATCCCCTTCGACAAGCGGCTGTGGCGGCAGGATATCGCCGCGTCCAAGGCGCATGTCGCGATGCTGGGCGCGCAAGGGATCGTCTCCGCCGACGACGTTCGGGCGATCACGCAAGGCCTCGATACTATCGCCGCCGAATATGAGACGGAGGGTGTGGCCGAGGATCTCGCGCTTGAAGACATCCACATGCATGTCGAAAGCCGCCTGCGCGCGCTGATCGGCCCTGCGGCCGGGCGGCTTCACACCGCACGGTCGCGCAACGATCAGGTTGCGACCGATTTCCGCTTGTGGGTACGCGACGCTATCGATGCTGTGGATGCAGCTCTCCTCGCCTTCCAGCGCATCCTGCTCGCCCGCGCCGAAGAGCATGCGGAGACGGTGATGCCGGGCTTCACCCATTTGCAGGTCGCCCAGCCGGTGACGCTCGGCCACCATCTGATGGCCTATTACGAGATGATCCGGCGCGACCGTTCCCGCTTCGCCGATGCGCGGGCGCGGATGAATGAGAGTCCATTGGGCGCTGCGGCTCTCGCCGGAACGAGCTTTCCGCTGGACCGCGCGGCGACCGCGGCCGCATTGGGGTTCGACCGGCCGATGGCGAACAGCCTCGATGCCGTGTCGGACCGCGACTTCGCACTCGATTTCCTGATGGCGGCAACGCAATGCGCGCTCCACCTCTCGCGCCTTGCGGAGGAGTTTATCATATGGGCGAGTCAGCCCTACGGCTTCGTTGCTTTGCCCGACGCTTATTCCACCGGCTCGTCGATCATGCCGCAGAAACGCAATCCCGATGCGGCGGAGCTGGTGCGCGGCCACGCCGGACGGATCTCGGGCTGCCTCACCAGCCTCATGATGACGATGAAGGGCCTGCCGCTCGCTTATTCCAAGGATATGCAGGACGATAAGCCGCCGGTGTTCGAGGCCTATGACCTCCTCGCCCTTTCCATCGCAGCGATGAGCGGGATGGTGGAGACTGTCACCTTCCGACCCGAACGGATGCGCGCAGCCGCTGCGGGCGGCTTTTCGACCGCGACCGATCTTGCCGACTGGCTGGTCCGCGCCGCGAACGTGCCGTTTCGCGAGGCGCATGAGATTACCGGCAAGGCCGTGCGCCTTGCCGAGGAACGCGGCGTCCTCCTCGCCGAACTCGATCTTGCGAGCCTGCAGGCGATCGACGCGCGGATCGAAGCGTCCGTCTTCGACGTGCTCAGTATCGATGCGTCGGTGGCGAGCCGCACCAGCTTTGGCGGCACCGCGCCCACCGGCGTGCGCGCCCGCATCGCCGATGCCCGCCAAGCCATGGAGACACGCGCATGAAGGCGCCCGCCGCTCTCGCCCTCCTCGCTCTCCTCGCCGCCTGCGGCCAGCGCGAAAGCCTGCATCCGAAGCCCGGCGACAGCCTGCCGCCCGCGCCGCTCGGCCGCGCCGACGCGCCGGGCGCCGAGGAACTTCTTTCCCCGCCCACGGTTGCGCGTCCCGGGCGGACCGAGGAAATCCTGACCCGTTCGGAAGAGCGGGAGACGGATCGCTTCGATCTGCCGCCCACCTGACCGGCCGTTCGCCCTATCCATGGAGACAGAATGAAACCCGTCCGCAAGGCAGTCTTCCCGGTCGCCGGTCTCGGCACCCGTTTCCTTCCCGCAACGAAAGCGTTCGCGAAGGAAATGCTTCCGGTCGTCGACCGCCCGCTTATCCAATATGCGGTGGACGAGGCGCGCGAGGCCGGGATCGAGCAGATGATCTTCGTGACCGGCCGGGGGAAGGTCGCGCTCGAGGATTATTTCGACATCGCCTACGAACTGGAAGCGACGATGGCGGCGCGCGGCAAGTCGCTCGACGCGCTCGCCCCCACGCGGCTGCCGCCCGGCGCCGTCGCCTCGGTGCGCCAGCAGGAGCCGCTGGGCCTCGGCCATGCCGTCTGGTGCGCCCGCGACATCGTCGGCGACGAACCGTTCGCCGTCCTGCTGCCCGACGATCTCATGTGGGGGAAGCCCGGCTGCCTCGCGGAGATGATGGCGGCCTATAACGAGGTCGGCGGCAACATCATCTGCGCGCAGGAGGTGCCGCGCGAAAAGACGTCGAGCTACGGCATCATCACGCCTGGCGAAAGGCGGGGCAACATTACGGAGATCAAGGGCCTCGTTGAAAAGCCGAAGCCCGAGGAAGCGCCCTCGACGCTCGGCGTCGTCGGCCGCTACATCCTTCAGCCCGAAGTGATGCGCATGCTCGACAATCCGGTGAAGGGCGCGGGCGGCGAGATCCAGCTGACCGACGCCATGGCGGCCCTTATCGGCACGCAGCCCTTCCACGGCGTCACCGTTTCCGCCACGCGCTACGATTGCGGCGACAAAGCGGGGTTCGTGACGGCGAACATCGACCTTGCCCTTGAACGTGACGATATCGGACCTTCGGTCCGCGCCTTCCTGAAAGCGCGCGGCGAGGCATGAGCCGCGACGCGCTCCTCGCGGGTGACGGGCCGGTCCGCCGGCTGAGCCCCGAGGACGCGGCGGCCTATAAAGGCCCGGGGTTTGTCTGGATCCACATAGAAGACGGTTCCGAGGACGAGATCGTCCACCTGCCCGGCCGCGAAGCCATGCCGGACATCGCGGCGAGCGCCCTTATCGCCACCGAAACCCGCCCGCGCTGCGACCGGATGGGCGACGGCGCCCTCGTCAACCTGCGCGGCCTGGCTGAGCCCGGCGTTGACAATCCCGACCGGCTGGTGTCCATTCGTCTCTGGATCGAGAATGGCAGGGTGACCTCCGTCACCCGCCGCCCGCTTGCCGCGACGCAGCTGGTCTGGGCGCAGATGGAGCAGGGCAAGATCGTCGATCCGGGCGACCTCGTCGCCGCCTTTGCCCGCGCGATCAGCACCGGGCTCGATCCGGAAGTGGCGGACCTTGGCGATACGCTCGACGATTGCGAATCGGCGCTGGAGGAACAGAATCTCTACCGGCTGCGCAGCCGCATCGCCGTGATCCGCGCCGATGCCATCGCCTATCGCCGCTTCGTGGCGCCGGACCGCGATGCGCTCGTCAGCCTCGCCGAGCAGGATCTCGCCTGGCTCGCCGAGGAGGACCGGCTCCATATCCGCGACGCCGCCGACCGGTTCGCGCGCATGGCGGAGGAACTGGAAGCGGTGCGCGAACGCGCCGCCCTCCTCCACGAACAGCTGACCGATCTGCGCGCCGAACAAATGGACGTGCGCGCGCTGCTCATCTCGATCGTCGCCTTCATCTTCCTGCCGCTGACCTTCATCACCGGCCTCCTGGGCATGAACGTGAAGGGCATACCCTTCGCCGGGGAGCCGTGGGCCTTCTGGGGCGTCGTGGCCTTCTGCGTCGTGATCGGACTGATGGTCGTCGCCTATTTCGCGAGGATTCACTGGCTCCGCCGCTAGAGAGGAGAGTGCCGATGACTCAATCGATGAAGCTACTCGATCGTATGCTGCGCGGCATCGTCCGGCAGGGCGAACTTTCGGTCACCACGGCGGACGGGAGAGAACATCGGTACGGCGCCCCCGATCCGGAGCGGTCGGCCGTTGCCATCCGCTTCACAGACAAGCGCGTTCCTTTCGACATCGTCCGCGACCCCCGCCTCGGCGCGGGCGAGGCCTATATGCATGGCCGCCTCGTCATGGAGCGGGGCGAGATACTCGATCTTCTCGACCTCATCCGCAGCAACGGGCCGTGGGACCGGGGCAGCGGCCAGAGCGGCCTCAAGGACCGGTCGGCCGGCCTTCTCTCCCGCCTTCATCATCTCAACTGGAAAAGGCGCTCGAAGCGCAACGTCGCCCATCATTATGATCTGTCGGACCGGCTCTACGACCTCTTCCTGGACGCCGACCGCCAGTATAGCTGCGCCTATTTCACCGATCCGGACAACGGCCTCGATCAGGCGCAGGCGGACAAGAAGGCGCATATCGCCGCCAAGCTCCATCTGAAGGCGGGGCAGAGGGTACTCGACATCGGCTGCGGCTGGGGCGGCATGGCGCTGTATCTGAACCGGGTCGCGGACGTCGACGTGCTCGGCATTACATTGTCGGAAGAGCAGCTGAAGGTCGCCCGCCGCCGTGCCGAGGAAGCGGGGGTCGCGGATCGCGTCAAGTTTGAGCTGATCGACTATCGCAACGTCACCGGCCGTTTCGACCGCATCGTTTCCGTCGGCATGTTCGAACATGTCGGGCCGCCGCATTACAAGGCCTTCTTCCGCAAATGCCACGAACTGCTCGCCGAGGACGGCGTGATGCTGCTCCACACGATCGGCCGGATGGGCGGGCCCGGCGTCACCGACGCGTGGACGGCCAAATATATCTTCCCCGGCGGCTACAATCCCGCTCTTTCGGAGATCGTCGCGGCAAGCGAGAAGACGAAGCTCATTGTCTCGGACGTCGAAACGCTCCGTCTCCATTATGCCCTGACCCTCGCCCACTGGTATCGCCGCGTGACCGACCGGCGGGCGGAAATCGTTGCCCTCTACGACGACGCCTTCTTCCGCATGTGGCAATTCTATCTGGCCGGGGCGCTGGTCGCCTTCCGCCATGGCGGTCTCGTCAACTACCAGCTCCAATATATCCGCCGCCGGGACGCGGTGCCGGTCACCCGCGATTATATGTTCGCGGCGGAGCGGGCGCTTCGCACCTGATCTGCGTTAAGCGCTTGAACCGCGCTGCGTCCCTTGGCATTGCGCCGCGACTCTTGTGGGGAAGTTGGGACGATGACGCAGAATGTGAACAAGGTGGTGCTGGCCTTTTCGGGTGGCCTCGACACGAGCGTCATCCTGAAATGGCTGAAGGAAACCTATCAATGTGAAGTGGTGACCTTCACCGCCGATCTCGGCCAGGGCGAGGAGCTGGAGCCGGCGCGCAAGAAGGCCGAGCTGATGGGCGTCCGGCCAGAACATATCTTCATCGACGACCTCAAGGAAGAATTCGTCCGCGATTACGTCTTCCCGATGATGCGCGCCAACGCGCTCTATGAAGGCCTCTATCTTCTCGGCACGTCCATTGCCCGCCCGCTGATCGCCAAAAGGCAGATCGAGATTGCGAGGGCGGTCGGCGCCGACGCGGTGAGCCACGGCGCGACTGGCAAGGGCAACGATCAGGTCCGCTTCGAACTCGGCTATTACGCCCTCGCGCCCGACATCAAGGTGATCGCGCCCTGGCGGGAATGGGATCTCACCTCCCGCACACGGCTTATCGAATATGCCGAGGCGCACCAGATTCCGGTGCCCAAGGACAAGCGCGGCGAAGCGCCCTTCTCGACCGACGCCAACCTTCTTCACACTTCGTCCGAAGGCAAGGTATTGGAGGATCCGTGGGAAGAGGTGCCGGACTATGTCTATTCGCGCACCGACCATCTCGAGGCCGCGCCGGACAAGGCCGACTATATCACCGTCGATTTCGAGCGCGGCGACGCGGTGGCGCTGAACGGTGAGGGGATGTCCCCCGCGACCCTTCTCGCGAAACTGAACGACCTTGGCCGCACCCACGCCATCGGCCGCCTCGATCTCGTCGAGAACCGTTTCGTCGGCATGAAGTCGCGCGGCATGTACGAAACGCCGGGCGGCACGATCCTCCACGCCGCCCATCGCGCGATCGAGCAGATCACGCTGGATCGGGGCGCCGCGCACCTCAAGGACGAGCTGATGCCGCGCTATGCCGAGCTCATCTATAACGGCTTCTGGTTCTCGCCGGAACGCGAGATGCTGCAGGCCGCGATCGACCACAGCCAGCAGAAGGTGTCGGGCACCGTCCGCCTGAAGCTCTACAAGGGCGGCGCCCACATCGTCGGGCGCAAATCGCCCAACAGTCTCTATTCCGAGAAGGTCGTCACCTTCGAGGACGACCAGGGCGCCTACGACCAGCGCGACGCCGAAGGCTTCATCAAGCTCAATGCGCTTCGGCTAAGGCTGCTGGCGCGGCGGGACGGGCGCTGAAGCGCGAAACCCCCGTCAGAAACATCGCGAATTGTAAGGCGATGATGATCGGGGCGATGGGGATACCCGCTTTGCCATAGAAAATGGTAGTGAGAGGTAAAAGTAAGCCGAGATAGGCGGCTGCAATCCTCCAAGGCCGCTCTTCTTTGCCGAGTTGCGTGAGCAGGAGAATGCTCGCGACGCTCAGCACCGTCATGTCATAGATGAAGGCATAAGGTAAAATGAGGAAGGTCGCGTGGGCGGTGGCAAAGCCAGCCCGTTCGGTATCTTCAGGCAGATAACGCATGAGCGCGATAAAAGCACTGAGTGCAACCGCCGTCTGAGCGGTCCAGACCAACGGTTCGGGTAAACCTGCCATGAACAGGACGGGCGCAAGGGTCGGCATCATGGTCACGAAAAAGGCTTCGATCTTGTCGACCAGCGAAGCCTGGAAAGAGGCGGTGCTGGTGAGATAAGTAAGCCAAGGGGTTAAGCCAAAAAACGCGATAGAAACCGCAATCAAGCATACGACACTAAGCCCCGCGAAGAAGAAAGCCGTCCGCGCCCCCCTGCGGGCAAGAACGAAAGGCATGAGAACGGCAAGATGCGGCTTCACGATCATGAAGCCGATCAGCATGCCGGCCAGACGCGGACGGCTATCAAGCAGCCGCCATGCGCCCAGCCAGAGCGCGCCGAACAGAAATCCATAATGTCCAGCCCAGATATTAACGATGGAAGCGGGAAGCAGAAAGGCTATCCACCCCGGGAGCCCCACCGTCCTCAGATAAGGCCTCGCCGCCCAAATGAACGCGGCTCCCGTCACCACTATCCAGAGTAAGTAGGACCAGAGATAGGGAAGCAGCGCGAACAGCCAGACATAGAGGAAGGAAACCGGCGAATAGGAATAATTGTGCTCGCGAACCGCGCCTTCGAACAACGCCGTTTGATAGGCACGATATCCTTCAATGTCGTAAAGGAGAGGCAGCTTGCCTTGCATCACGAGCTGACCGCCGGTGAATACATTGGCGAAATCTCTTCCGAATATGACGTCCCGGCCTACGGACAAGCCTGTATCGGCAAGGGCCGCACGCGCATCGTGATAAAGGAAGAGAAAGAGGGTCAGGAAAACCGTTACAATGAAAAAGAACAGGCGCTGGTCAGGCAACCTCCCCGCTTTGCTATTCAGCATCTGAACTCCCTCGTAGACGGCTTCCTTCTATAGGAACATGGTTAACAAATGACTGCGCCGCCTTGCATCTCAAACCTTTCTGTGGGTAGGCGTGGCCAACCGGCTCGCTTTCTATGCGGGTTCCTCTATCGATAAGTGGCACGACGCGCAGATGACCGCTCAACCTACCTTTCCCCGCAGCGGGACAGGGCGTCCGTTCTGGAAAAGTCCGTGGCTTATCGTCGCGCTGGTTTTGCTCACCGCGGTCCCGCTTATCGGTCCGCAGATACCGCCTCTCGTGGATCTGCCCGGGCACATGGGCCGCTATCATGTGCAGATGGAATTGCCGCATTCCCCTTTTCTGCAGCATTTTTACACCTTCGACTGGTCTCTGATCGGCAATCTCGGCCTGGATCTCCTGATCGTACCGCTCAGCCATGTTTTTGGGATTGAGCTGTCGTCCAAATTGATCGTGCTGCTTATTCCCGTCCTTACCGTTGCAGGGCTGCTGTGGGTGGCGCAGGAAGTCCATGGCGAAATTCCGCCGACCGCTTTTTTCGCTCTTCCCTTCGCTTTCAATTTTCCTTTCGCTTTCGGCTTCGTGAATTTCGCATTGTCGATGGCCTTGGGACTGCTGGCCTTCGCCTTCTGGCTGCGGCTTGCCCGATTGGGCCGCTTTAAGGAGCGGGCGATTATCTTCCTGCCCCTGTCGATCGCCCTTTGGGTGACCCATACTTTTGGTTGGGGCACATTGGGGGTCATGGCTTTCTCGGCAGAACTGGTGCGGCAATGGGACATGAAGCGCGGCTTCTTCCGCGCAGGTTGGATGACGGCAATCCAATGCCTTTCTCTCACGCCGCCCATTATCTTGATGCTACTATGGCGCAGCGGTGATCACGTAACTGGGCAGACGGCCGGCTGGTTCAACTGGACATTGAAGTGGCGATGGGTGGAGATGGCTCTTCGCGACCGCTGGTATTATTTCGATGTGGGGGCGCTGGTAATCGTAGCTCTATTGCTGGTGTTCGCACTCTTCCATCGTCGAATGGAATATTCCCGAAATCTGCTAGCTTCGGCTCTGTTTCTCGCGCTCGTCTATATATTTCTGCCCCGCATCGTTTTCGGATCCAATTATGCCGACATGCGGCTGGTGCCCTATGTCATGGCCGTTGCCATTCTCGCGCTGCGTTTTCGTCCAGGCGCATCGGCGCGGCTCGCGACAAGTCTTGCCATAGCTGGACTCCTTTTCTTCGGTGCCCGCACCATAGGTTCGACATTCAGCTTCCGGCTTTACGACAAGGACTATGACCGGAACTTGG
>DATDNN010000092.1:0-2357 GCA_036518255.1 Allosphingosinicella sp.
GCGTGCGCGCCAGATCCATCGCATAGGCACGCGAATAGCCGTCCAAAATGATCACGCCCTTCATCGCCGGGGTGGCATCCCCCATCGGACCCGACGCCGTGCCGTTCGAAACGGTCGACACCGCCACCTTCGATCCCGCCAAGGTCGTCTGACCCTGCGGCGCGAAGGCCCGCGCGATGTTGAGGAGACCCCGGCCATAGACCGCATCCTGCCCCGCCGCCCCCGCATCGTCCGCCGTCTTCAGCAAAAGCTCCACGATCTGCGCACCCGTCAGATTAGGGAAAGCACTCGCCAGCAACGCCGCCGCACCGCTGATCACAGGCGCAGAGAAAGAGGTGCCGCTCCAATAGAAAAGCGTGCCGGTTTCATCGGGGGCGAGGACACGGCTGCCGAGCGCTGTCAGATAGCTGGCCGCGCCGCTGCCCGCCTTGTTCGAAAAGGAGGCGATCTGCTTGCTGCCGTCATAGGCGCCCGCGATGATGAGGAGGCCGTTGCCCGACCCCGCCGATTGCAGCGCGAAGCCGCTTGGATTGGCGGCGCCGTCATTGCCCGCCGAAATCACGACGACGATGCCTGCGGCCGTCGCCCGGCTGACCGCCGAGAGGACCGGGCTGCCCGCGCCGTCGCCGCCGAGCGAGAGGTTGATGACGCGCGCGCCATTCTGCCGGGCAAGGTCGATGGCCCGGCCGATGTCCGCATCGTTGTGCAAACAGCCTTCGTCCGGGGTGCAATTGTTCGGATTGGACGTGTTGAGCGAGATTATGGTCGATTCGAACGCGACGCCGTGCATGCCGCTGTCGTTGCGGGCGGCGGCGATCACCGCGGACACCGCCGTACCGTGGCCCTCCGAGTCGCTGACGCCCCGGTTCGCGGCCACGTCGCGGCTGGCCGGATCGATGCGGCCCGCAAATTCCGCAAGATTGGGGTTGATGCCGCTGTCGACGACGGCGACCTTCACGCCCTGCCCGCGCCCGCCCGCTTCATAAGCGGTGATCGCGCCCGCCATGCTGGCGCCGTTCGAGCGCTGATATTCCGCCGTATTATAGTCGACGTTCGACGGCGGCGGGGGAGGCGGAGGTGGCGGTGGGGGCGGAGGCGGCGGAACAGGCGCGGCGGGAGGCGCCGGGATCGGCGCGGGTTTCGTGGTCTTGCCGCCGCTGCCGCCGCCGCAACCGCTCAGGGCCAAAGCGATGCCGCCTGTCGAAAGCATGAAAAGGGTGCGAAGGCGAAGCGTCATATCGGTCGATCCACGGTTGGAGCCAGCGCCGGACGAGCATCTCCCGTCCTAAATCCGAAATGGTTAAAACTTCCCCCGGACCGCGCCCCAGCCTCGTAACGATAGCAAGCTTTCTACTTGCTTATCAATATGTTGCGTCTTCGTTCAGATTGATGCTCAGCGCCCCAGCACGCGATCGGCGACGAAGGGGTTGGTCTGCCGTTCGTGCGCGAAGGTGCTCATCCCGCCATGGCCGGGGATGAAGGCGGTGTCGCCGCCGAGCGGCCAGAGCTTGCCGGTGATCGCGTCGATGAGATCCTGATGATTGCCGCGCGGAAAATCGGTGCGGCCGATCGAGCCCTGGAACAGGACGTCGCCGACGATGGCGAGCTTCGAAGGCGCATGGTGGAAGACGACGTGCCCGGGCGTATGGCCGGGGCAGTGATAGACGTCGAGCGTGAGTTCCCCGACCGTCACCGTGTCGCCGTCCCGAAGCCAGCGGTCGGGCGTGAAGGGATAACCCGGAACGCCATAGCGAGCGCCGTCCTCGGCCAGCCGCTCGATCCAGAATGTGTCGTCGATATGCGGGCCCTCGATCGGCACGCCGAGTTCGTCGGCGAGTATCTTCGCCGATCCGCAATGATCGATATGGCCGTGGGTGATGAGCAGTTTCTCGACCGTCACGCCCTGCCCCTCCGCCGCCGCCTTCAGCCGGTCGAGATCGCCGCCGGGATCGGTGAAGGCGCCCTTCATCGTTTTCGTGCACCAGATGAGGGTACAATTCTGCTGGAGCGGCGTTACCGGTATGATGGCGGCCTTGAGCGGCGGATTGGTCATGGCAAAAGCCATGGCGCGCGGCGCAGAAGGATGCAAGACGGGCAAGGGTTGCGGGCAGGCCGATGCTGGAGAGGAGAGCGGCTTGATACAACAATATGGAGTCATTCCCTATCGGCGGGAGAGCGGCGGCGCGCTGTCCGTCCTGCTCATCACCTCGCGCGAGACGCGGCGCTGGGTCATTCCCCGCGGCAATCCCATTGCCGGGCTTTCCCCGGCCCAGGCGGCGGTGCGCGAGGCTTATGAGGAAGCCGGGATAGAGGGCCGGTGCGAGGAGGGTGCGCTTGGCACCTACGCATATGGCAAA
>DATDNN010000093.1:0-4204 GCA_036518255.1 Allosphingosinicella sp.
TTCCTTCGGCTTTGTATCGGTGGTGAGAATGCCACTTGCGGCATCGGTCGAACCCTCGACCGACAGGCTTCCGGCGAGCTTCGGCACGGCGGCGAGGATCGTGTCGATGGGAAGCGGAAAGCCGATCAGGCCGGTCGAACAAACGAGCACGTCCCCCGCATCGCAGCCCACGGCCTGCGCCGCCGCCGCGCACATCGCCTCGGCGTCGGCGGCGCCCTGCGCGCCGGTGCCCGCATTGGCATTGCCGGAATTGACGATGATCGCCGCCGCCTTGCCGCCGTTCGCCTGGAGACGCGACCGGCTCGCCACCACCGGCGGCGCGACGAACTTGTTCTGGGTAAAGACGGCGGCGGCGGTGACGGGCCTGCCGTCCGCCGTCGCCACGAGCGCCATATCGTGCTTCTTCGCCTTGATACCGGCATGAAGGCCGGCGGCGACGAAGCCTTCGGCGGCGGTTACGCTCATGGATAGACTCCTATTCGGGACAGGCCTTCGGTTTCTTCGAGGCCGAGCATCAGATTGGCGCACTGGATCATCTGCCCGGCCGCACCTTTCACCAGATTGTCCAGTGCGGCGATGGCGACGACGCGGCGGGTGCGCGGATCGTAGCGGGCGGTAAGGTGGACGGCGTTCGAGCCCAAAGTCCATTTGGTCGCGGGCAGGGCTTCGGAGACGTGAATGAACGGCTCACCCGCATAAGCCGCCCGCAGCGCTTCCAGCGGCGTAATCGGGTCCATTTCCCCGGTTGCCGCGGCGTAGCAGGTGGCGAGGATGCCCCGGTTCATCGGCGCGAGATGCGGGGTGAACAGCACGTCCCCCCCCGTTTCCATCTCCATTTCCGCGGTGTGGCGATGATTGAGGAGGCCGTAGGCGGCGAGATTTTCGTCCACCGTGCAGAAATGGGTGCCGGCCTTGGCCGCCCGCCCGGCGCCGGTGACGCCGGACGCGGCATCGACGATGATGCCGCTCTTTTCGATCAGCCCGGCCTGGACCAGCGGCCGCAGCGCGAGAATCGCGGAGGTCGGGTAGCAGCCGGGCGCGGCCACCAGCTTCGCGCCCCGGATCCGCTCGCGCGCGATCTCCGGGAGGCCGTAGACGAATTCTCCGAGCAGTTCAGGCTTCTCATGCGCCTCGCCATACCAGCGCTCGAACGTCGCGGCGTCGTCCAGCCGGAAGTCGGCACCGAGATCGACGAAGGGCACGCCGCTCGCCACCACGGTCTCCGCGATCTTTTGGGATTCCCCGTGCGGCATGCAGGCGAAAAGGAGGTCGATCTCCTTCAGCCGGTCCGCCCCAAAGCGTTCGAACCGCGCGCCCGGATAGGCGAGCGCGAGATGGGGATGGGCGGAAACCACCGGCTCCCCGGCCTGGCTGTCCCCGAACAGCGAAATGGGGGTGAAAGCGGAATGCGCGGCGCAGAGCCGCAACAGCTCACCGCCCGCATAACCCGAAGCGCCCAAAATACCGACTCTGATCATCTGCATAATATGCAGACCGATGCATAATTATGCAATGTCTTTCAGTTCGCCATCTGCTCCCGCAGCCATTCGGCGAATGCGGAGATGGTGGCGCGCCTCGCCGCTTGCGGGCTCCATGCGCACCAATAGGCATATTCCGCCGCTACCTCGCGCTCGAACAGCCGCACCAGGGCTCCAGTTCCAAGATCCGCCGCGACGAGGCGCCCGCGCGCCAGCGCTACGCCGAGCCGGTTCCGGGCTGCTTTGAGGACGAGGCTCGCATCGTCGATGGCAAGCGTCGAGGGCATGCTGGCCGGGTCGATCCCCAGCGGCGCCAACCACAGCCGCCAGGTGCTTTCGGGATGATGGATGAGGTTGCAGCGGCCAAGGTCGTCCACTGTGCGCGGCAGATCGCCGCCGCGATAGTCGGGGCTCGCGACCGGAAATAGCGTCTCGTCGGCGAGATGGAGGCTGTGGAGCCCTGCCCAATGGCCGGGGCCGAAGCGGATGGCGACGTCCGCCTCACCTTGTTCGACGTCCGAGAGCATCGTGCTGCACCTGATGTCGAGCCCCAAGGCTGGAAAGGCCGCCTGGAACAGGTGCAGCCGGGGGATCAGGATATGTTCGGCGATCGAGGGGAGGGTGGCGACGATCAGCCGCTCGCCTCCCTGCCGCGCGGTCGCGTCGAAGGCTTCGCCGAGCAGAGCCATGCCGATCCGCACCCGGCCGACCAGCGCGCGGCCCGCATCGGTCAGCCGCACGCCCCGGCCCGCGCGTTCGAACAGGCGTTGGCCGACCCGTTGCTCAAGTGCCCTGATGCCGTGGCTGATCGCGCTCTGCGTGAGATTGAGCTCCCGCGCGGCGGCGGTGAAACTCTGGTGCCGGGCCGCAGCCTCGAAGGCGGCGACTGCGCTGAGCGAGGGCGGGCGGAAGCTCATGGGCGCCGCTCCGCCTCTGTTTCCATACATGAATTGTGCTCATGTAATATATCGATCATCGTCATTATTCCTCTCGATCGAACCTTTGTAGAGGAAGGGGAATCATGAAGGAATAGCAATGTCTCTATCGATCAGCGCCTACGACCATGTCGGCATTCGCGTGACGGATCGCGCCACCGCCATGGCCTTCTACGAAAAGCTCGGCTTCGTGATCGTCCCCGAACTGTCGAACGAACGGGTAGCTGAGCTCGTCACCGATGGGGGTGTGCGTATCAACCTCATCTTTAACGGCGTCGCGCGGCCGGAAGGCAATATCCTGCTCGATGAGCCGGTGAAGTGGCCGGGCTATACCCACGCGGCCTTCATCGTCGACAAACTCGACACCATCCTCACCTTTGCCGAGGAAAATGGCATCAAGATCACCGAAGGCCCGGTGGATTGGGGGCGGCGGCTCACCTGCTTCCTGCGCGATCCGGACGGAAATGTCCTCGAATTCAACGAACTGACTGGATTGTGAGAAAGATTATGGGCCCGCTTACCCTCGTTATCGGCAACAAGAATTACTCCTCCTGGTCCATGCGCGCCTGGCTGCTGCTGCGCTGGCTGAATCTTCCGTTCGAGGAAATCGTCGTGAGTCTCTATCGCGAGGATAGCCGCGCGAACCTGCTCCGCTATTCGCCTGCCGCGAAGGTGCCGGTGCTTATCGACGGCGATCTCGCCATCTGGGACACTTATGCCATCATCGATCATCTCGCCGAAAGCCGCCCGGACATCTGGCCCGCCGACCGGGCGAAGCGGGCCTATGCCCGCAGCATCACGGCTGAGATGCATTCGAGCTTCAACGCGCTTCGGGGCACAATGTCTTATAACGCCCGCGGGCGTAATCGCCGGGTTCCGATTACTCCTGAGGTGATGAGCGACATCGCCCGTGCGCAGGACATCTGGTCCGATGCGCGCACGCGCTTCGGAAGCGAAGGTCCGTATCTGCTTGGGGATTTCGGCATAGCCGACATCCTCTTCGCGCCCGTCGCGGTCCGCTTCCGCACCTATGGCGTCGACGTTCGTCCGGATGTGGCGGATTATTGGCGAACCCTCCTCGATCACCCGCTCTGCCGCGAATGGTTCGCTGCGGGCGAAGCGGAAGAGGAGGTGATTCCGGTCTGTGAACTGGGCGGCACGGATCGGATCTGACGCAATCGGCGGCGGTTCCCGGACGAAACCGAGAGGCGCCGCCTCAGCTTTTTGGAATGAAGAGGCCGGTCCAGCCGAGCGCCAGGAAGTTCTCGACGAGATGCTTCACTTCCATGACGATCATGAAGCGATAATATCCGTCGAACAGGATCATGTCCGCGAATATAGAAAAAAGGATGAAGGCAAGGACTGCTTTCAGCATAGCGCGATCATAACCAAATACGGTTAACGCCCGGTAAACACATTCGCTAGGCATTTGCGCCGGAACGAAAAATGTCAATTAGCCGGAATGGATAAAAATGCGCTTATTTTTGCGATAGCGGCCCCAGCCTCTAGGACGTTCCCTGAAGTTATTGCCGATAGTAAGAAGGGCCGCCCGGCATGGTGCCGGACGACCCTTCTGCCATCACTATCGAGATATTACTGCGCGTTCACTGCTGCGGCGTTCACGTCCGCATCGTCGATCGCCTCTTCCTTCTTCTCGCCCGTTTCGCGCAGCGCGTCGGCCTTATTTTCCAGCACGTCTTCACGCACTTCGTTCGTGGTGTTGTCGGCCATGGCATCCAGCTGGTCGGCCTGATTGTCATAGGCGTCCGCGACATTGTCGCCAGCCGCATC
>DATDNN010000094.1:0-10808 GCA_036518255.1 Allosphingosinicella sp.
CCGAGAGCCTGAAGGCCGAGATCGCGGTGCTGGACGATGCGCTGCGTGCGTCGGAAGCCGACATCCAGAAGCTGCAGACGAAGCTCCGGGAAGCGCGCACCCGCCAGAATGCGATTCAGAGCCGGATGGAGAGCGCCTACAATCGCGCGAAGCTGCGCGACATGTATGCGGGCCCGAAGACGGAGGAGGCGTTCAGCCGCTTCGACATTCTGGAGCGCCGCGTGGACATTGCCGAAGGGCATGTCGACGCCCTCGCGCTCGGCGCACCGCCCAAGAGCCTCGAGGAAGAGATCGCCGAACTCCGCAACGCCGAGAAGATCGAGGCCGAACTCGAAGCCTTGAAGGCGAAGAGCCGTAACGCCGGTCAGGAGGGCTGATAGATGGAAGACGTTCTCGTTCCGATCATGGTCGTCGGCATGCTCTTCATCGGGCTGCCCTGGCTCATCTTCCACTATATCACCCGCTGGAAGAGCGCTGCGACGCTGACCACCGAAGACGAAAATCTGCTAAACGACATGCACGACATGGCGCGGCGGCTCGAGGAGCGCCTGTCGACCATCGAGCGCATCATGTCGGCCGAAAATCCGGGCTGGCGTTCGCTCAACCACGATCCGGCAAGCAGCTATGCCTCGACCGATCTCGGCCAGGTCGACCAGGATCTCGAACGCCTGAGGAGCCTTCGCAAATGAGCGCCAAGCATACGAAATTCTACCTCGACAAGCGCAATGCCAAATGGCTCGGCGTCTGCGCGGGGATCGCGGATTATACCGGGCTCGACGTCACGCTCATCCGTATCGCCATGGTGTTCGGCACCATCATCGGCTCGGGCGCGCTGATCCTCGTCTATCTCGCCGCCGCCTGGATCGCGCCGCCCAAGCCCATGGAGCTCGATTATTCGGGGCCGGAGGACAAGAAATTCTGGCAGGGCGTCCGCGCTTCGCCGGCCCGCACGGTGCGGAGCGTCCGCTCCAAATTCCGCGAGATCGACCGGCGTCTGGCCGATGTCGAAGCCTATGTGACGAGCTCCAACAGCCGCCTCGCGAACGAAATCGAAAAGCTGCGCTGAAAGGGCCCGCGCCATGGACAAGATCGTGCTTCTCGCCCTCATCGTCATTGGCCTTCCGGTCGTCCTCGGCATCGGCGGGGACGTGCTGAAGCGCTGGCTGCGGCTCAAGGAAAAGCAGCTCGATCACGCCGCCCAGCTCGCCGCCGACAAGGCCGTTGCGCAAGCCGCGCATATCGAGCGGCTGGAACAGCGCATGCGGGTGCTGGAGCGCATCGCCACCGATAAGGGTGGAGATCTTGCCGCGGAAATCGAAAATCTTCACGCCGACCGCGTGAACTGAGGAGGCTCAGATGGACAAATTCACTTTCATGTCCCAATTCTTCCCGCTCGCCGTGATCATGGCAGCGATCGGGGTGGGCGGCTGGGTATTCACCACCTGGCTTCGGATCAAGAACGGCTATCCGCTCGAAAATAGCTGGGGAAAGGCCATCTATCCCAAACGTGATGACGAAACCGTCGAGCGGGTGAAGCTCCTGACGCAGGAAAATGCGCAGCTCCGCGCCGAGCTCGGCTCCATCAAGGACCGTCTCGCCACCGTCGAGCGCATCGTGACCGACGACAGCCACCGTCTGACGCAGGAAATCGAAGCCTTGCGCCTGCCGAAGAATTGAGGGTCAAATGATTGAAGATTTCGCCAAGGTTCTGATCGTCTTCATCACCGTCGGACTGCCAGTGACGCTGATTTTTGGCCAGGGCCTCATCAAGCGCCTGCTCGAGCATCGCGAAAAGCGCCTGGAGATCGAGGCGCAAATGACGGCCGAAAAAGCGGCGCAATATGCCGCCCACACCGAACGGCTGGAGCAGCGTGTGCGGGTGCTGGAGCGGATTGTCACCGAAAAGGGCATTGCGGTCGCCGACGAGATAGAGCAGCTGCGTCATACGCCCGTCAACTGACGGGGCAGGAATCTAGAGGGAGTTCAAGGGTATGAACCCGTTCGAAATGGTCGTCATCATCGTCGCGATCACGGCCATCGCCAGCATATTCAAGGCCCGCTACAGCAGCCGTCACAACCGGACGGACGCGCAGAGCGAAGCCGAATCCCTGCGCCTGCGCGACGAGGTGAAGATGCTCCGCGACCGCGTAGCCGTGCTGGAGCGCATCGCCACCGACAAGGAGACCAGCCTCGAGCGCGAGATCGAGCGCCTCCGGGATCAGCGCTGATCCTCAGACGTCACCCTGAACTTGGTTCAGGGTCCATGTTGGCAACACGCGTGCTGCCCGCCGATGGATGCTGAAACAAGTTCAGCATGACGAAAGTGAAGGACGTTGGTTTGATCGATCTTGTCTGATACCGCGCAGCCATGACCGCTCTCGACGCCATCTACGCCGACTATGAACTGCTCGACGCCGACGACCGCTATCGCCTGCTGATCGATCTCGGCCGCGCGCTGGAGCCGATGCCGGAGGCGCTGAAGACCGATGCGACGCTCGTGCGCGGCTGTTCGGCCGCCGTCTGGGTCTATCCGATGCCGAAGGAGGACGGCCGCCTCCATTTCCTCGCGGACAGCAATGCGGCCATTACGAAGGGCATTATCGCGCTCGTCCTCACCGCCGTGCAGGACCGTACGGCCGGGGAAATCCTCGCCACCGATATCGAAGGCTCCCTCGCCCCTTTCGACCTCAAGAACCAGCTCAGTTCCAACCGGACACAGGGCATTCCGAACATGATCGCCCTCATCCGGCAGACTGCCGAGCGGCTGAACGGATGAGCGTCGAGGATCGCCTGCGGACGATGGAGGGCTTCGACCCGAAGCTCTTTACCGAATTCGCGGGCAAGGTCGGTCATGGCGGCGCGCTCGGCATTACCTATCGCGCCCACGGGCCGGACTGGGCGGAACTGGCGCTCGATTATGACGAGAAGCTGATCGGGGTCGAAAGCACCGGCGTGATCGCCTCCGGCCCGATCATCAGCCTCATGGACATGGCGACGAGCATGGCGATCTGGATCAAGCTCGGCCGCTTCCGCCACCAGGCGACGCTGGACCTGCGCGTCGACTATCTTCGCCCGGCAGTGCCCGGACGTCCGATCATCGGGCGCGGCGAATGCTATCGCGTCACCAGCAACGTCGCCTTCGTCCGCGGCGTGGCGCATGACGGGGATGCCGGCGATCTGGTCGCCAATGTGACCGGGACGTTCATGTTCACGGAGAAGCAGAAGGCAGTGGCCCCGCCTTCTAACAATACGTCACCCTGAACTCGTTTCAGGGTCCATCTGCGCGACTCGCGCAAGTGTCGCCATGGATGCTGAAACAAGTTCAGCATGACGGCTGAGCGTTACTGGGACAAAGCCCGCCTTTCCTCAGCCTTCACCAACACCTCATAAGCAGCATTGATCGCCTGAAACCGGGTCGCGGCCTCCGCGTCACCGGGCTTCACATCCGGATGGTTCGCCTTGGCGAGCCGGCGATAGGCGGCCTTCACCTCGTCGAAAGAGGCATCGACCTCTACGCCCAGTACCTCCAGCGCGCGCATCTCGTCGCGGCTGCGCGTGCCGTCGCCCGCCCCGCCCCAGCCGTAGAATTTCGCCTGGTCGTATGCCCGTGCATCCCGCTCCTCGCTCGCGGCCCGTGCTTCGGCATCTTCCTTGGAAAGGCCCGCAAAATAGTCCCAGCCCTTGTTATATTCGGCCGCATGGCGCTCGCAGAAGTACCAGCGGTCGGGGCGGTTCGGGGATTTGGGCGCGGGGCAGTCGCCGGGCTCGTTGCAGCCTTCCCGGTCGCACAGGCGAACCTCAGCCGCCGCCCGCTCGCTTCCATAAGCGCGCCAGCGCGGAAATCCCCAGTCGTTCGATCGTGTCGGCCGTGCCATGCTTACCCAGAATAAGGCCGGCGGGGGCCGCCGGAAACGAAATATCGCCAGAGGGTCTATAAGCCGGGTTCTGTCCGGCGGATGAACTCCGCCTGTGCGACCATTCCTCTAGGGGACGGATCGCTCCGCCCCTCAAGCAACCAACCCGGGCGACGGGCCGGAACAAGGCCCATGCGCCGCCCCTATTCGGTCTTGCTCCCGGTGGGGTTTACCATGCCGTTCCCGTTGCCGGGCCCGCGGTGCGCTCTTACCGCACCCTTTCGACCTTACCGCACCGAAGAGCGGCGGTATGCTTTCTGTGGCACTTTCCCTGGGGTCGCCCCCGCCGGACGTTATCCGGCACCGTTGTTCCGTGGAGCCCGGACTTTCCTCGCCCCGCATCGCTGCGGGCCGCGGCCGCCCAACCCTCTGGCCGTTCCTATCTAGTCGCCGCCTTGCGGTTTGGGAAGGAGGAGCGCGAGGAGGATGGACCGGCACTCGCCATCGATCGTGCCGTCAATCAATTCCGGCCGGAAACGGCGCTGGAAAGCGACGGTCGCGGCAAGCGGATCACTGACATCGTAGCCGAAGCGTTCGAGCGCGAGCAGGAAGGCCCCGTCCGACCAACCCGGATCGATGAGATTCTTGGTGGGCCGGGGAAGCGCCAGCCGCAGTTTGGCGAGCTGGTGCCAGGGAAACAGCTCCCCCGGATCCTGCTTCCGCCTCGGCGCGACGTCGGAATGGCCAACGACATTGCCCCGCGTGATGCCGTGTCTCTCCTTGATCTCGGCGACAAGCGGCAGGAGCGCGTCGATTTGCGCATCAGTAAAGGGCACATAGCCGAATTCATGGCCGGGATTGACGATCTCGATCCCGATGCTGGCGGAATTGACATCCGTTATGCCGCGCCAGAAGGCGGCGCCAGCATGCCAGGCCCTCTTCTCCTCCGCCACCATGCGGAGGATCTCGCCATCTTCCTTCACCACATAATGGGCGGAAACCTGCGCGTCCGGATCGGCAAGCCGCTCGATCGCCGCCTCGGCGCTTTCCATGCCCGTATAGTGGAGCACCAGCATCGACACGGGTAGCGCCCGCTCGTTGAAGTTGGGCGATGGATATTCGGTGATCGCGGCCACGCGTCCTAGATGCGCGTGCCGCGACCGCTTGGCAACGCCGATTTCAGGCCGCGCTGGAGGCCGGCTGGGCGCGCCTGCCCGCCACGGGACTGTACAGCCCGCGATATTCGGGGTTGGAGGCGAATGCCTCACTCTGTCCGATCACCGTTTCCCCCGCGCCCAGCATCAGGAAACCATCGGGCGCGATCGTCTGGGAAAGATGATTGAACACTGTGGCCCGCGCCGCTTCCTGGAAATACAGGAGGACGTTGCGGCACAATATGATGTCGAAGCGCCCCGGCCCAGGCGGCCCCTCCATCAGGCTGTGGGTCCGGAAACGGACCCGGTTGCGGATGGCTTCGGACATACGCCAATGCCCCTCGCCCTCCGCAGTGAGCCAGCGGATCATCTGCACGACCGGCAGGCCGCGCTGCACCTCGAATTGCGAATAGAGCCCCTCACGGGCACGCGAAATGGCGGAAGCCGATACGTCGGTGGCAAGTATGTCGATCGTCCACCCGTCCCAGCGCGTCGAATCCTCGGCGATGGCCATGGCGAGCGAATAGGCCTCTTGCCCCGTGGAGCAGCCCGCGCACCAGATGGACAGCCTCTTTTCCCGCGCCCGCGCCTGGTGAAGAGCGGGAAGCGCGCCGCCCGTCAGCAGCTCGAACGCCTGACGGTCGCGGAAGAAATAGGTTTCATTGTTGAGCAAAGCGTCGATGACAGCGTCCGAAAGGTCCGGCTCACGCGAGGAGACAAGAACCGTCAGCAGATGATCGAGCGTGTCGTAGCCCCGCTCACGCATCAGCCCTTTCAGCGCCGTCTCGATGCGCCAGCGGCGGCTGACGGCAAGCTGCTGGCCGGTCCGCGCCTCCAAAAGGCTCGCCAGTATGCGAATGGCGGAATCGGTTACTTCCATGCCCCATCCTCCACCCGCGCGGCGACGAGAGCGGCGAGATGGGCGGGCGAGCCGACGGCGGTTGCGAGCCCGGCCTCGGCGACGACGCGGGGCATGCCCCACACGACCGAGCTTTTCTCATTCTGACTGAAAATGGTGCCCCCCCGCGCCACGATTTCCCCGCTCCCCACAAGTCCGTCCCGACCCATGCCGGTAAAGACGATACCCAAGCCATTCTTGCCATACATCGCCGCGACCGAAGCGAACATCGGATCGACGGACGGCAGGCAGCCGGATTGCGCCGGATCTCCGTTGAGCCGCACGCGGACGCCGCCGCCCCCTCGCTCCAGGCAGAGATGCGCCTCTCCCGGCGCGATCAATATTTCTTCCTGCTTCAGCTGGAGGCCGTCCTCGGCAACCCGCGTGAAACGGCCGGACGCCGCCTCCACCTGCCGCGCGAAATGCGGCATGAAAAGGGGGGGAAGGTGCTGGGTGATGAGGATCGGCGCGCCGATGACCGGCGGCAGGCCGCGCAGGAATTCCGAAAGCGCGTGGAGCCCGCCCGTCGATGCGCCGAGCGCAAGACAGCCGACCCGCTGGATATCGCCGGAACGTACAGGCTGTGCCGGAACGGACGCGACCTCCGCCTCGATCTGGTCGGCAAGCTCCGCATCTTCGGCTTGGCTAGCGACGCCCGCACGGCCGATCCGACGCAGGCGGTCGGCAAGAACATGGGCGAAGCGCCCGCCGAAATTGCCGGTGCCTGGCTTGGGCAGCGTATCGGCGGCGCCCAGCGCCAGGGCCCGCACGGCGGCCTCGGCCCCGTCTTCGGCATTGGACGAAACGATCAGTACCCGGGCACCCTTGCCTTCCCGCAATATGTCGGGAAGGACGTGAAGGCCGCTCGTGCCCGGCATCTCGACGTCGAGCAGCACGATATCGACCGGACCCGCCGCGAGCTTCTCGAGCGCTTCCTCGGCGCTTCCGGCGGTGGCAACGATCTCGAAATCGTCAAAGGCGGAAATCATGCGCGACAGCACGGCGCGCGCGACCGGCGAATCATCGACGATCATCAACCGGATGCGCGGCTCGGCCATACCCATGCGCACGGCTTCGTCGGACCGTGCGACCGCCCCTCTCACGCGACCCCGACGATCTGGAGCTTGCTTTCCAGGGTTTCGCGGTCGAACGGCTTCATCACATATTCGTCCGCGCCCGCCTCGATCGCGGCCCGGATGTGCGCGGTATCGTTCTCGGTGGTGCAGAAGACGACCTTGGGCTGATTGGGAAGCGACTGCTGGCGGAGCGCGCGGAGGAACTCCATCCCGCTCATCACCGGCATGTTCCAGTCGAGAAGAACGACGTCCGGCATATGGGCTTCGCAACGGCTCAATGCCTCGCGGCCATCCTCTGCCTCATCCACGTTGAAGTTGAGCGTCTCCAGAATGTGACGCGCAACCTTGCGGATCACCTTGGAATCATCGACGACGAGGCAGTTCTTCATCCCATTACGCTCCCAACACTCGCCTTCTGATTATCGGCAAATCGTAAGAACTCTCTTAAAGTCATCATGCGGCCTCGCGCGCCGGACCTTCGATGAAGGCGGCCGGGTCGACGGTCAGCAGGACGTCGCCGCCCAATTCCACCGTGCCTCGCGCAGCGCGCTTCCATCCCGCGGCAAGGACGGTGGTGGCGGGCGCGGGAGCGTCCGGGCCTTCCATCACATCCTCCACACGGTCGACCAGCAAGGCATAAGGATGCCCGCCGATCGTCGCGACGATAGCTTCCCGGCGCGTGCCTTCCGCCATCGGAAGCTCGAGCGCCGCGCGGCAATCGACGACGGTGAGAACCCGGCTCCGGAGCGCCGATAGACCCGCGATATGCGCGGCGGCGCCGGGAACGGGCGTCAATCCTTCGAGTTCGACCACCGATTCCACGGAAGCGGAAGGAATGGCGACACGCTCCCCGGCAATGTCGACGACGAGATAAAGGGCCATGCTCATCCCCTTTTTCGCGCGGCGGCGCGCTGGTTGAGCGCGGTGAACAGCCCCGCCCGGTCATAGCGGTAGACGCTATCGGCCCCCTCCACCGCTTCGGGGTGCGAGCGCAGACGCAGAATCTTGCCTTCGCCTTGGGGCAGCAGGTCCGCCGCTTCCTCTCCGGCGATCAGCACGTCGACCACTTCCGGATCGGCCTCTTCCGCCGCAACCACTCGATATCCCGCATTTTCAAGGATCGGACGAAGAATGTGGCTCATCCACTGGTCGCCCGAAGGAAGCGCGCAGACGATCGGCGCCTCCAGCCCTTGATCTCCGGTGCAATGCGCCGCGAACAGCCAGAAGGGATCGAGCAACTCCACCTGCTCTCCGCCGATCAACGCGACCCCCGCGACTTCGCCGGCGCCCTTGGCCGGCTGGATATCGGCGGGCAGCGGCAGGATGTCGACGACGTCGCGGAAGGCATAAGCAAGCTCCGACTCGCCATCGGTAAGGCGCAGCATCCGGATTTTACCCTCCGGCGCCGCCTCGCATCCGGCGAGCGGCAGCATCGCGTCGCGGATCGTGACGCGCAGTCGCCCGGCGGTCTTCTGGATCGCGGCGGCGGGCACGTCCTCGATACGCTCGACGAGCGCGAGACGCACCGCCCGGCGGCGGCCGTCGAGGCCATGGAACAGAAGGATCGGCGGCATTTCCTCGGCTGCCTGGTCGGCGGCGGGTGCAGCGGCCTGCTCCTCCTCTTCCCAGTCGAGGGTCACCCCGGCCGCGGCGGCGATACCGGTGCAATCGAGAAGGAGGATCGGGCTGCCGTCATCGGCGAGCGTCGTTCCGGCATAAAGGCCGGTGCCCATGATCGGCGGTGCCGCGGGCTTGATCACCAGTTCCTCGTGATCGTGGACGATATCCACCGCCAGCGCATAGACCCCCGCGCTGCCCGGCTTCAGTACGATCATCGTCTGGTCGGCGAGCTGCGCGTCGTCGGCAAGGCCGAGCGTGGAGGCGAGCGACAAGCGCGCGATGCGCTTGCCGCGTATGTTGGCGATCTTCGATCCGCCGAGCCCCTCGATGCGCACCGTGTCGCCCCGCACGCGCACGATCTCCTCGATCGCGGACCGGGGGATCGCGAACTTCTGTCCTCCGGCACTGACGGTAAGGGCCGGGATGATGGTGAGCGTCAGCGGCACGCGCATGGTAAGGCGCAGGCCCTGCCCCGGACGGCTGTCGAGATCGACGATGCCGCCGATCCGTTCGACATTGGCGCGCACCACGTCCATGCCGACGCCGCGTCCCGATATGGCGGTAACCGCCTGTGCGGTCGACAGGCCGGGTTCGAACACCAGCGCGACCTTCTGGTCAAGCGTCATTTGATCGGCCTTGGCCGGGCTGACGATCCCGGCGGCAAGCGCCTTGCGCACCAATTGGTCGCCATCGATGCCGCGGCCGTCATCCGTCACTTCGATCAATATCTGGTTGCCGGACTGGCGGGCGTGGACACGCAAGGTGCCGATGGGCGGCTTTCCGGCCTTCACCCGCTCCTCCGCCGCTTCGATACCGTGATCGATGGCGTTGCGGACGATATGGGTGAGCGGATCGCGGATCATCTCGATCATCTCGCGGTCGAGTTCGACGTCGCCGCCATCCACCTCCAGCATCACCTTCTTGCCGAGTTCGACCGAAAGGTCGCGCACGACGCGCGGCAGGCCGGAGAAGAGATTGTCGATCCGCTGCATGCGGGTGCGGGTGATCGCCTCACGCATCTCGGCGATGCAGGCGGAAACGCGGTCGAATGCAGCTTCAAGGACCGGGTCGGCCTCGGTTTCGCGAAGGCGCCGCGCCAGCTCGTTGCGGGCAAGCACCATGTCGGAAACGCCGCTCATCATCCGGTCGAGCAGGTCGACGGACAGGCGGATGCTGCGAACCGGCGCGCGGCCTTCGCCGCCCCCCTCCTCGCTCGCCTCCCGCTTCACGACGACGCCGGGCTCCTTCAGCGCCGCGACAAGATATTCATCGTCACCGCTCGGCACCGCTTCGCCGGTCTGGAGCGCCTGGGCGATCTCCCCGATGCGATCGATGATGGCGAGAACGGCGCTGACAAGCGGGCGATCCGCCTCTCGCTTGCCCGAACGGACCTCTGCCAGGGCATCTTCGGCGGCGTGGCTCAACGCTTCGAGGCGGGGCAGATCGAAAAAGCCACAATTGCCCTTCACCGTATGGACGAAGCGGAAGATGGCATCCAGCCGCTCGCGGTCGGCGGGATCGGCCTCCCAGGCCACGATCTCGCCGCCAAGCGCATCCAGCATGTCGCGGGTTTCCGCGATGAAATCGTCGATCAGGTCGTCCATTCTGCCCCTGCCCGAGCCGTTGACGGGAAACGTTGTGGCCGACAGGTGGTAAAGAAGGTTTTAACTGCGTGGATTTATCGTCGGCGCGCGCTGACTCCCCTTTCAGACAGCTGCGCCATCCCGGCGAAAGCCGGGATCTCAGGAAAAGAAAGGCGCACTACTCGCCACGAGATCCCGGCCTACGCCGGGATGACGCGAAGGTGCCAGCTCTTATCAGGCAGGCACCGAGGCGCCGAGAAGCAGCACGCCCTCGTCCTGATCCCCCACCTGCAGCGTCCCGCCGCCGTCGTGCACGAGGCTGTGGACGAGCCAGGCCGCCGCGACGCGCGGCGCCACGGCATCCTCCTGGCTTTGCCCCAGCAGCGCCTTCTTCAGTTCCGGATCGATGATGATGCGGGGCCCTTCGGCGCGCACCACGATGTCGAGGCCGTCTCCGTGCCGCTCCGCGCCCACGTCGAGCCGCCCGCCACGCACCAGCGCGTCGCCAGCGATCAGGGCGAGGTTCAGGAGAACCTTGAGCGCCGCCTTGCTGATCGTCGGCTCCTCGACCATCCAGCCGAGCGCCACGCGGCCATCGGCGCCATAGAGGCCCTCGATCGCCG
>DATDNN010000095.1:0-2751 GCA_036518255.1 Allosphingosinicella sp.
GGCGCGGCGGGCCTTTCGGCGGCGCTGAACCTTGCGCCGAACCTCAAGGTCGGCGTGCTGGCCAAGGGCGAGATTTCGGCGGGCTCCACCGCCTGGGCGCAGGGCGGCATCGCCGCGGTGCTGGAACCGGGCGACACGTTCGAAAGCCATATCGAGGATACGATGATCGCGGGGGCGGGGCTCAACAACCGCAAGACCGTCGAGTTCGTCGTGGAAAATGCCCCGTCGGCGATCGAGCGGCTGGCGGAACTCGGCGTGCCCTTCAACCCGGGCGAGGGCGACCGCTGGCATCTGACGCGCGAGGGCGGGCACAGCCACCGCCGCATCGTCCATGTCAACGACGCGACCGGCTGGGCGGTGCAACAGGCACTGGAAAAGGCCGCCGCCGATCATCCCAACATCACCCTCATCCCGGACGTCGCCGCCATCGACCTCATCACCGCGCGCCATACGGTGCCCGACGGAGAGGGCAGCCATGTGTGGGGCGTCTACGGGCTCGACCGGAAGACCGGGCGGGTCTCCGCCTACGCCGCGCGCGCCACCATCCTCGCCACCGGCGGGGCGAGCCGGGCCTGGCTCTATTCGACCAACCCGCGCGGCAGCACCGGCGACGGCATCGCCATGGCCTGGCGGGCTGGCTGCCGGGTGTCGAACATGGAATTCAACCAGTTCCACCCGACCTGCCTCTACCATCACGAGGTCAAGAATTTCCTCATTACCGAGGCGATGCGCGGCGAGGGCGGGCAGCTGAAGATTCCGGGCACCGGCCACCGCTTCATGCCGGATTTCGATTCCCGCGCCGAACTCGCGCCGCGTGATATCGTCGCCCGCGCCATCGACCATGAACTGAAGCGGCTCGGCCTCGACTTCGTCCATCTCGACATCAGCCACCGCGATCCGGATTTCGTGAAGGGCCATTTCCCGACCATTCACGCCCGCCTGCTGGAACTCGGCATCGACATCACGAAGGAGCCGATCCCCGTGGTTCCGGCGGCGCATTATACCTGCGGCGGCGTGGTGGTGGACCTTGATGGGCGCACCGATCTTCCCGGCCTCTATGCGGCGGGCGAGGTCACCCAGTCCGGCCTCCATGGCGCGAACCGCCTTGCGTCCAATTCCGTCCTCGAATGCCTCGTCTTCGGCACCGCGGCGGCGGCCCATATCAACCGCAACTGGAGCGACCTTCCGCCCCCGCCCGCCATCCGCCCTTGGGACGAAAGCCGCGTCACCGATTCCGACGAGGAAGTCGTCGTCCACCACAATTGGCGCGAGATACGCCGCTTCATGTGGGATTATGTCGGGATCGTCCGCACGACGAAGCGGCTCGAGCGCGCCGCCCACCGCGTCGAGCTGCTCCGCCGGGAAACCGCCGATTATTACGGCCATTTCCGGGTGACGAGCGACCTCATCGAATTGCGCAATCTCGTCGAGGTGGCAGGCCTCATCGTCCGCTGCGCGCTGGCCCGCCAGGAAAGCCGTGGCCTCCATTACACGCTCGATTATCCGGATATGCTGCCCGAAGCGCTCGATACGGTGCTGACGCCTTTCCCAATGAAATAGTATCCCGGCGCAGGCCGGGATCCAGCAGCACAGGTCCGCGCCGCTGGACTCCGGCCTCTGCCGGAGCACTGGTCTTTCCATGTACCGACAGCTTGCGCTAAGCAGCGCGGATGGCTTCCCCCCATCTCTATCTGGTCGACGGCTCGTCCTACATTTTCCGGGCCTTCCACCGCCTGCCGCCGCTCACCAACCGGCACGGCCTCAACGTCGGCGCGGTTTATGGCTATACGACGATGCTGTGGAAGCTCGCCGAAAGCCTGCACAAGGCGGACGGGCCGACCCATCTCGCCGTGATCTTCGATGCCGCGTCGAAAACGTTCCGCAACGACCTTTACGATCAGTACAAGGCGCACCGCCCGCCGCCGCCGCCGGAGCTGGTGCCGCAATTTCCGCTGATCCGCGACGCGACCCGCGCCTTTTCCGTCCCCTGCATCGAAGAGCCGGGGCTGGAGGCGGACGACATCATCGCCTGTTATTCCAAGGCCGCGCTGAAAGCGGGGTGGAGCGTCACCATCGTCAGCTCCGACAAGGATCTGATGCAATTGATTGAGCCCGGCCTCGACATGCTCGATACGATGAACGACCGGCGCATCGGCCGCGACTATGTGGTCGAGAAGTTCGGCGTGCCGCCCGAGCAACTGGGCGAGGTGCTGGCGCTGATGGGCGACAGCGTCGACAATGTGCCGGGCGTGCCGGGCGTCGGGCCGAAGACCGCCTCCCAGCTTATCCAGGATTACGGCACGCTCGAAAATGTCCTCGCCCATGTCGAGGAGATCAAGAAGCCCAAGCTCAAGCAGAATCTGATCGACCATGCCGACGCCGCCCGCCTGTCACGGGAGCTCGTTCGATTGGTGTGCGATTCTCCCCTGCCCGAGCCGCTCGATACGCTGGAGATGAAGGGCATTCCCGACGCGCCCTTGCGCGAATTCCTGGAATATCACGGCTTCAAGTCCCTGCTCGCCAAGCTCGACGGCACGAACCGGAGCACGGCCTCTTCGTCCACCTCGCCCTCCTCGGTTCCGAAGCAGGAAGAGGTGCGGCCCGAGCCGAAGATCGACCGGTCGCTCTACGAGACGGTGACGACCGAGGCGGCGCTGGACGGCTGGATCGCCGAAGCGAATGCCCATGGCCTGGTCGCCTTCGACACCGAGACGGACGGGCGCGACTGCGTCTCCGCCAGACTCGTCGGGA
>DATDNN010000096.1:0-4511 GCA_036518255.1 Allosphingosinicella sp.
AGCGCGATCCGGCGCGCATCGCCATAAGGACACTTTGGCGCGGCAAGCCAAATATCGGGAGCAACCATGAAGACGTTTCGCACTTTACCCATCATCGCCTTGACCGCGCTCGCCGCCTGCGTGCCGCAGCGCGAGAAGGCGCCCGCACCTCCGCCGCCTGCCCCCGCTCCGCCGCCTCCTGCGCCCGCGCCACCTCCACCGTCCGTCACCAATTGGGCGGACATCCCGCTCACGCCCGGCAATTGGTATTATAATGACGAGGGACAGGTTTCGTCCGCCTTGTTCGGCCCGCCGGCGAGCGAAGCGGCCTTCATCGTCCGGTGCGATAAGGCTCAAGGGCGCATCACTCTCCTGCGCGAAGGCGCGACGAGCGGACAGACGATGACGATCCGTACCTCCTTCACCGCCCGCAACCTGCCCGTCTCTGTGCAGGCTGAGCCGCTGTCCTACATATGGGTAGCCCTTGACGCGGGCGACCCCTTGCTCGACAGCATCGCCTTCAGCCGCGGACGCTTCACCGTGGAGGTGCCGGGCACGCCAATGCTCGTCATCCCCGCCTGGCCGGAGCCGGCGCGCGTGGTGGAGGACTGCCGCAAATAGAAAGGTCGCCAGGATCCGGGCGAAGCGCAGAATCCTATCGTGAAAATAAATGGATACAAGACTTGATCGGAGATTCGCCCCGAATCATATTCACCTCATCTTCAACGAGCGAAAGGAGGTGATCCGATGTCTCATGGTTCAGCTAAGAGGTCGGTTCGGTTCGTTCGGGAGATGAAGGCCTAACGCCTTTTTCTGTCTCCCGGGCTGGAGCCCCTCCGGCCGCTGACCATGTTGGGAGGGTCGCCGAACAGCTGTTCGGCGGCCCTTTCTCCTGTCTGGTTCCCAGCGGCCCGGAACCCGTACCTGCCTCGTGGCGTTCGTTTCGCATTCAAAAGGGAGTGCGTAATCATGGTTGAACGCGAACGGGAAGAAAATGTCACCGTTGTCGAAACGCGCGATGGCGGAGGCGGCGGAGCGATCGCGTTGATCGTCCTCGTGCTCCTTGTCCTGCTTGGCCTGTTTCTCTTCCGCGATTCCCTTTTCGGCGCGGGCGACAAGCCGACCAAGGTCGATGTCGACATCAGCGCCGGCAACGGATCCTGACCGTTCGCCTCCTGCCCTGAACGCCGAACCGCTCAGGGCAGGCTGCTATTGCCCGCCCCCGCCTTCAGTTCTGCGGCATTCGCGACTTGAGCGACGCCCCCACGGCCGATGAGGATGATCCACTCACCGCCATCCTTGCACCGCGCCGTCCATAAGGGCTGCCCGCCGCGATCCCCCTGAAGGGCGGAGGATGTCACCTGCTGGCAGTCGCGTCCGGCGTCTCGGATGGCGCGGATGAACACCGCATTGCGCTCGCCTTCGGGCATCGATACCAAGCGCGCCTGATAATCACCTTTCGGAACTTCGATATCGCGCACGTTCCGTTCGGACGCGCCCTTGTCGCAGGCCGCCAGAAGCAGGAGCGCGGCGGTCCAGCCGATCCTGTTCATCATTTCTCTCCATGCTCCAACGCCGATCTAAAACGGCAGGCTGGGCAAGTGGTTGCAGGCGCTCCGGCTGAGGCGCGGGCCTAAGGCCGTTCATATTTTGTTTGTCAATTTCAGCGACACCGGCCTTAATGTCGGAAAACTTTACGGATGCGGGCGCAAGGGGCATGGCGAAATGATCGGATCATTTGGCCTATGGGCGCAGATCGCCGCTGCATTCCTCTATGGCGCGCTCGCCCTTTGGCACCTCAGCCGGCAGGCCGAAGACAAAAGGAGCCATCCGCTCACCGCCGCCTTTGCCGTCACATCGGCCTGGATGGCGTTCCTGGTCGCCAGAGGCCCCTACGATCTCCTTCCGGGTATCGCCGAACCGGCGCGTAACATCTGCTTCCTGGCTTTCATGTATGGTCTCGCAACGACCGCGGGGGACGAGCGGCAGGATGCGCTGAAGACCGTCTATGGCGCCGTGGCCGCAGCGGTCGGACTGCAGTTCGTCACCGCTTGCATGCTGTTCCAGGTCGAGGCCCAGAGCCCCGCATTCCAGGCGATAGAAGCGGGGCATCAGGTTCTGGGGCTCACCGTTTCGGCCGGCGCGCTCATTCTCGTCCACAATCTTTACGGCCAGGCGGACGCCGGATCGCGGCACACGATCCGGCTGCCGATGCTGGCGCTCGCAGCCATGTGGGCTTACGATCTCCACCTTTACACCGTCGCCTATCTGATGCGCGGGCTTCCGGACGATCTTCTCGCCCTCCGGGGCGCCATGCTCGTGCTGTTGGTTCCCTTCTTCGCCGCGACCGGCCGAAAGGGCAGCCCCTGGACGGTGCAGCTCTCGCGCGCCGCCACCTTCCAGTCGCTCTCGATGCTGGCGATCTTCGCCTATTTGATTGTCATGATGTCCGCCACACGGGCTTTGGAGGCGGTGGACGCGCGCTGGGTGGATACCGCGCAGGTCGCAATTCTCGTCCTGATGACGGCTTCCCTCCTCATCCTCCTACCCTCGCGGCAGGCGCGTGCCTGGCTTCGCGTCAAGGCCGCCAAGCATTTCTTCCCGCACCGATACGATTATCGCACCGAATGGCTGCGCTTCACCCGCACGCTTGGAACCGGCGAAGGGCAGGATCTTCCGCTGGATACCCGGATCGTGAAAGCCCTGGCCCAGATAGCGGAATCGCCCGCGGGCCTGATGCTCGCGGTCCGGAACGACGAGCGGTTCGTCCCAGCGGCCGGCTGGAATTGGCTGCAACCGGAACCGTCACCCTGGACCGACGCAGTGCTTTGCCGTTTCCTCGCCGATCGGGCTCACGTCATTGATTTCGGATCGGTGAAAGAGGGCATCCTCGCCTTTGATGGATGCAGCATGCGCCTGCCCGATTGGCTTTCGGGAAGCGGCTTGTGGGCAGGCATTCCGCTGCTCCACAACGAACGGCTGATCGCGCTCGTGCTCCTCGCGCCGCCGCCTGTGCCGCGCCGGATCGACTGGGAAGATATCGACCTGTTCCGGGCAGCTGGCGGCGAAGCGGCAAGCTATCTTGCCGAAGCCCGCGCACAGGAAGAACTGGCGGATTCGCGCAAGTTCGATGAGTTCAGCCGCCGCTTCGCCTTCATCATGCACGACATCAAAAATCTGGTGAGCCAGATCTCCCTCGTCGCGCGCAATGCGGAGCGCCACGCCGACAATCCCGAATTCCGCGCGGACATGATCGCGACGCTGCAAGGGTCGGTGCGCAAGATGAACGACCTGCTCGCCCGCCTGTCGCACGGCGCGCAGGGCGAGGCGCGCCCGCCGGTTGCCATTGAGCTTCGCGCCGCGCTGGCTCCCTTGATCGAGACGCGGGCACGCCTTCATCCGATCCTGCTGGACGGGACATCCCGCGTGATGGCGCTCGCCGACCAGACCGCTTTGGAGCAAGCGCTGGTCCACCTTCTCCAGAATGCCGTGGAAGCCAGTCCCGCCGGCGCGCCCGTCCGCGTCACCCTTAGAGATGAAGGAGACCGCGCACTGATCGAGATTGTCGACAGCGGCTGCGGTATGAGCCGGGATTTCATCCGCACCCGCCTCTTTCAACCTTTCGCTTCCACCAAGGAAGCAGGCTTCGGCATCGGCGCCTATGAAGCCCGCGCCCTCGTCGAAGCCATGGGCGGACGGCTGGAGGTCGAAAGCCGCGAAGGGGAAGGCACCACTTTCACCATCATCCTGCCGGCGGCCCCGCTTCCGGCCACGAGCCTCAAGGAACGGATACGCGCGTCATGAGCGATACCAAGCCCATTCTCCTGGTCGTCGAGGACGATGAAGGGCTCCAGCGTCAGCTCCGCTGGGCCTATGAGGATTACGACGTTCGTACCGCGGGCGACCGGACTACCGCCATCGATATCGTTCGTGCCGAGGAACCGGCGGTCGTCACGCTCGATCTCGGCCTTCCGCCCGATCCGGACGGCGTGAGTGAAGGCTTCGCGGCCCTGGAACAGATCCTCGCGCTCCGGCCCGACACAAAGGTGATCGTCGCCTCCGGCCATGGCGCCCGCGAAAGCGCGCTCCGCGCCATCGCGTCGGGCGCCTATGATTTCTACCAGAAGCCGGTCGATATCGATCAGCTGGGCCTGATCGTCCGCCGCGCCTTCCAGCTGCACGGCATCGAAACCGAGAACAGGCGGCTGGCGGCGCGGCCGGGCGGCACGCAGACGGTGCTCGGCGCCATCGTCACCGCTTCGCCGGAAATGCTGAAAGTCGCCCGCACGATCGAGCGGGTCGCCAATACCGGCGTTTCCGTCCTGCTGCTCGGCGCGAGCGGCACTGGCAAGGAACTGCTGGCCCGTGGCCTGCACGAAGCCAGCGATCGCAGAGGCGGCGCCTTCGTCGCGATCAACTGCGCGGCCATCCCGGAAAATCTGCTGGAAGCCGAATTGTTCGGATATGAGAAGGGCGCGTTCACCGGCGCGATCAAGACCACCGAGGGCAAGATCGAGCTCGCGCAGGGCGGC
>DATDNN010000097.1:0-3195 GCA_036518255.1 Allosphingosinicella sp.
ATGGCAATCCTGCGCGACGATGGCGAGACCGGGCGCGCGGGCGCAGGCGGGCGCGATCAGGGTAAAGGGCGGGCAGATGCCGGTGTCCGCGCCCGGGCAAGCCGCCGCCGCCCTTGCGATCGCATCCAGTTCGGAAAGCGCGGCCAGACTGCCGTTCATCTTCCAGTTGCCGACGACGAGCTTCCTGCGCATCTTCCTGTCCTCTCGTATTTTCTTTGTCCCGGCGCCTAGCAAGGCGACGCCCCCCGCGCAATCTGGCCCCGCCCGCTCCGGCGCCCAGCAATCTGGGCTTTCGCTGGACGCGTGAAAGCCGTAAGAGCCCCTCCACATCCATCAATCGTCCGGTATCTGCTGATGATCTCCTTTTTCCGTCGCGGTCTTTCCTCCTGGGTCGTCATCGCCTTCTTCGGCCTCATCGCTCTCGCCTTCATCGTCACCGGCGTCGGCACGCCTTCGGGCCTCGGCGGGATCGGCGGCGGCGACACGATCGCGGTGGTGAATGGCGAAAAGATCACGAGCACGGAGGTCGCCGACCAGATCAACCGGCAGCTCGCCCGCGCCCGCCAGCAACAGCCGGAGCTCGACATGGCGACCTTCCTGCGCGGCAACACGCTTGAGAGCATCGTCGATCAGATGATCGTCGCCCGCTCGATCCGCGCCTTTGGCGAGGATCAGGGCTTCACCGCGCCGCGCAAGCTGGTGGATACCGAAATCGCGAGCCTTCCCGCTTTCCACAATCTGGCGGGCAAGTTCGATCAGACCCTGTTCCGCCAGGCACTGGCCGCGCAGAAAATCAGCGAGGATCAGCTCCGGCGCGACATCGAGGGTTCGATCATCGAAAAGCAGCTGATGCTGCCCGTCGGCGCCGCGCCGCGCGTCCCGCGCAGCGTCGCCCTGCAATATGCCTCGCTTCTGCTCGAACGCCGTTCGGGCAGCGTGGGCGCGGTGAGCACGGACGCCGTACCGCAGGGGCCTGAGCCGACCACGGCGGAAATCAACGCTTTCTATACGCGCAACCAGGGCCGCTACACGATCCCGGAACGCCGCGTGATCCGCTACGCCCTGTTCGGCAAGGAGCAGGTGGCGGGCAGCGCGAAGCCGACCGAGGCCGAGATCGCGGCTTTCTACAAGGCCAACGCCGCCGATTATGCCGGCAAGGAAACCCGCACCCTTTCGCAGGTCGTCCTCCCCGACGAAGCGGCCGCCAAGGCGTTCGCGCAGAAGGTCGCGTCCGGCACCAGCTTCGCCGCAGCCGCGCAGGCCGCGGGCTTCAATGCGTCCGACACCTCGATCGGCGAGCAGACGAAGGAGGCGTTCGCCCGCCTCGCCAATGCCGTCATCGCCAATGCCGCCTTCCAGGCCGCCGAGGGCGGCGTGACCGCGCCTGCCAAGTCGGAACTCGGCTGGCACGTGGTGAAGGTGGACAAGATCACCCGCACCGCAGGCCGTTCGCTCGACGCGGTGCGTGGCGAAATCGCCGCCCAGCTTGAAAAGCAGAAGGTGCAGGAAGCCCTTGCCGCGATGGCAGCCCGGATCGAGGATGCGGTAGCCGAAGGTTCGACCTTCGACGAAGCGGTGCAGAAGGAAAAGCTCACCGCCCAGCAGACGCAGCCCGTCACCGCCACGGGGCAGGCGCCGGGCAATCCGGGCTACCAGCTCCCCGCCGACGTGCAGCCGCTGCTGAAGCCCGCCTTCGACCTTGGCGAAGGGGACGATCCCGTCGTGCAGCAGATCGCGGCCGGCGAGCGTTATGCGCTGGTGACGGTCGGCGCCACCACGCCCGCCGCCGCCCCGCCGCTCCAGCAGATCGCGGCGCGGGTGAAGGCCGATTTCATCGCCAAGCGCGCCAGCGACCGGGCACGGCAGATCGCCGATCAGATCGCCGCGAAGATCAACGGCGGCATGGCTCCGGCCGCCGCCTTCGCCGCCGCCGGCATCAAGGTGGAAGCGCCGCGGCCGATCAGCGCCCAGCGTCTCCAGATCGCACAGGGCGGCCAGAAGGTGCCGCCGCCGCTTGCGCTCATGTTCTCCATTCCCAAGGGCAAGGCCCGCGTGCTTCCGGCGCCGAACGGCATCGGCTGGTTCGTCGTGCACCTCGCCGAAGTCATCCCGGGCGATGCGAGCAAGGACCAGAGCCTTGTCCGCGCGACCCAGCAGCAATTCGCCGAAGCGCTCGGCCAGGAATATGGCTTCCAGTTCGCCAATGCGGCGAAGGCGAACCTCAAGGTGAAGCGGGACGACAAGGCGATCGCGCGCCTCAAGGCCCAGCTGTTGCGCGGGGGCGCGGCGCAATAAGAGCGGCGGGGATCATGCGGCCATGATCCTCGTCATCGACAATTACGACAGCTTCACCTGGAACCTCGTCCATTATCTTCGCGAGCTGGACGTGGCGGTCGAGGTGGCGCGGAACGATGCCCTGAGCGTCGCCGAGGCCATGGCGGCGCCCGCCCGCGCCATCCTCATTTCCCCCGGTCCCGGCACGCCGGACGAGGCGGGAATTTCCCTCGATCTCGTCGCCGCCTGCGCGCAGGCGGGTAAGCCGCTCCTCGGCGTCTGCCTCGGCCACCAGGCGATCGGCCAACATTTTGGCGGCACCGTCGCGCGCGCAAGCCAGGTGATGCACGGCAAGACGTCGCAGGTGGTCCATGCAGGAACCGGCCTCTTTTCGGGCCTTCCCTCTCCCTTCACCGTCGCCCGCTATCACTCGCTTGCCATTGCGGAGGAGGGCTTCCCGCCCTGCCTCGATGTGACCGCGCGGAGCGAGGACGGCACGATCATGGCGCTCGCCCACCGCGCGCTGCCGATCCACGGCGTGCAGTTCCACCCGGAAAGCATCGCCAGCGAACATGGCCACGCCCTGCTGGCCAACTTCCTCTGCGCCGCTTGACAGGCTTCGTTCCGTTTCCTACACGTTCCTTGTTCGTTCCAAAGGAGTGCGGGCCATGCTGACGCGCAAGCAACATGAGCTTTTGTGTTACATCCACGATCATCTCGCCAAGACCGGCGTGTCGCCGTCGTTCGAAGAGATGAAGGAAGCGCTGGAACTCAAGTCCAAGTCCGGCGTCCACCGGCTCATTTCCGCGCTGGAGGAACGGGGCTTCATCCGCCGCCTGCCCAACCGCGCCCGCGCGCTCGACGTGCTGAAGATGCCGGAACGCGCCGATGCGAAGAGCGCCGCGCCAGTGCCGCCGCGCG
>DATDNN010000098.1:0-3820 GCA_036518255.1 Allosphingosinicella sp.
TGATTTCCTCCTTTTAGCGCGTCCGCCGCACCGGCGCCGTTGCCGGCACCTGCAGCCCGGTGAAATGGGCGATGAACGCGTACATGTCGGTGAACTCGGCGATCTGCTTGTCGGTCGGCTTGCCCGAGGCGTGGCCGGCGCGGGTTTCGATGCGGATCAGATGCGGGTTCGGACCGGGATCGGCCGCCTGGATCGCGGCGATATATTTGAAGCTGTGCATCGGCACGACGCGGTCGTCCGTGTCCGCGGTGGTGACCAGCATCGGCGGGTAGGAGGTGCCCGGCCGGACGTTGTGATAGGGCGAATAGGCGCGGAGCACGCGGAAATCCGCCTCGCGGTTCGGATAGCCGTAATCGTCCACCCAGTAGCGGCCGGCGGTGAAGCGGTCGAAACGCAGCATGTCCATCACGCCCACCGTCGGCAGCGCGGCGGCGAACAGGTCCGGCCGCTGGTTGACGACCGCGCCGATCAGCAGCCCGCCGTTCGAGCGGCCTTCCACCGCCAGCTTATCCTTCGACGTCACACCTTCAGCGATCAGCGATTCGCCCGCGCCGATGAAATCGTCGAACACATTCTGCTTGTTCTGCAGGCGTCCGGCATCGTGCCAGGCCTTGCCATATTCGCCGCCGCCGCGAAGATTGACGACCGCGAGCAGGCCGCCCTCGGCCACCCAGGCCATCCATTTGGGCTGGAAGCGCGGCAGTTCGGGCGCGTTGAACCCGCCATAGCCGTAAAGGAGGGTCGGCACATTCTTCAGCGCCATGCCCTTCTTGTGGACGAGGAACATCGGCACCTTCGTCCCGTCCTTCGACGTGAAGAAACGCTGCTCCACTTCATAGGCCGCGGGATCGAAGGACAGCTTGGGCTGGGCGAACACCTGGCTCGCCCCCGTCTTGCTGTCATAGCGGTAGATGGCGCCCGGCAAATTGTAGCTCGCGAAGGAATAGAAGGTTTCGCTGTCGCTGCCGTCGCCCGAAAAGCCGCCTGCCGTGCCGATGCCAGGCAGGGTGACGGTGCCGACCCGCTTGCCGGCAAGATCGAAGGTGCGCACCTCCGTCTTCGCGTCGACGAGATAGGATCCGATGATCCTGTCCCCCACCATCGATGCGCCGCCGAGCGTCGCCTTATCCTCGGCAACCAGTTCCTTCACTTCCAGACCCGGCTTGGAAACATCGGTCGCAACGATCCGCGCGCGGGGCGCGTCCTTGTCGGTGCGCCAGTAGAAGGTCGTGCCTTTGTTGCCGATATAGGACCAGTCATTCTCCAGCCCCGCGATCAGACGGCGCGGCGCCGCGCCCGGCGTCTTGAGGTCGATCAGCGTGACCTCGTAGCGCTCGTCCGTGCCTTCCGAAGAGGTGACGATCAGCCAGCGCCCATCGTCCGACACCTGGGCGGTGTTGCTGAGCTTCGGCCGGTCGGGCTGGGCGAAGATCAGCGTGTCCTCCGCCTGCGGCGTGCCGAGCTTGTGGAAATAGACGGCGTGATTCTCATTGAGCGACTGGAACTGCTGCTCCGCCTTGGGCTCGGGGAAGCGGGAATAATAGAAACCCGATCCGTCCTTCGCCCAGTCGATGTTCGAAAACTTCACCCACTTCACTTCGTCGGGCAGCACCTTGCCGCTGTCGACGTCGAGCACTTTCAGGACGCGCCAATCCGTGCCGCCTTCCTGTATGCCGTAGAGAACATGCTTGCCGTCGTCCGAAGCATCCCATTCGGCGAGCGCGGTCGCGCCGTCCTTCGCCCAGGTGTTCGGATCGATCAGCATGCGCGGCGCGCCATTGAGGCCGTCGCGGACATAGAGGACCGACTGGTTCTGGAGCCCGTCGTTGCGCGTGTAGAAATAGCGGCCGCCCGCTTTCTCCGGAATGCCGTAGCGCTCATAATCGTAAAGCGCCGTCAGCCGCGCCTTCAGCGCCTCGCGGCCCGGCAGCGTCGCGAGATAGGCGGCGGTCACCTTGTTCTGCGCCGTCACCCATTCGCGGACCTTGGGATCCTCGCGCACGTCATTTTCAAGCCAGCGATAGGGGTCGGCGACGGGCACGCCGAACTGCGTTTCGACCACATCGCCCCGCTCCGTCTTGGGATAGGCGATCGCCGCGGCATCGGCGGCGGCCGTGGCAGCGGGCATCAGGGCAAAGGGGCTGGCGGTGGTGAAAAAGGCGGCGAGAACAAGCTTGGCGGCGCTACGCATGTGGGGAAATCTCTCATAAGATCATGGTATGGCGCGGAGCCTAGCGGCCCCGCCGCCCATGTCAAACCGGCGTGAAACCGGCGTCAAAGCAGCCCGGCCAAGCGGGCCGCCGCCCACATCATAAACAGGCCGAAAAGTGTGAAAATGAGCGGCGGAGCCCACATGCGGGGGCCGGTCGCGATCTCCGCCTGGGCCGGATCCTCGGGGAGGTAACGGACGGGAACGGCCGTGCCGACCGGCCACTTCTTGCGGTTCGCGCTCATTCCCGAAACGAACTCCCGCTCGCCTTGGGCGGCGCGAAAACGGACTTTCGGCATATAGGCCACGCCGCCGCTGCCGAAGCTCGGCTTGTACCCGGTCACCTCGCCCAAGGCGTCCGCCCCTTGGGCCGTAAGCCGCTGCCGCGCGGCGAGCAGGGCGAGGCCCTGGTACGTCACCCACGCCCCGAACGCGCCCATGACGAATTGCACCACCATCCCCCCGCCTCCCCAAACGAAAAGAGCCTCCCGTAGGAGGCTCTTCTTTATCGTTCACGCGGGAAGCGCAAGGCCGGTCAGGCGGCTTCCGCTTCGAATTCCTCGTTCATCACCGGACCCGAATCCTGGCCCTTGGCGGAGGTGTCGCGGTCGACGAATTCGATGATCGCCATCGACGCGGCGTCCGACGCGCGGATGCCGGCCTTGATGATGCGGGTATAGCCGCCGTTGCGGTCCGCATAGCGCGGGGCCAGCACGTCGAACAGCTTCACGAGCTGCGCGTCGTCGAGCAGGCGGGCATGGGCGAGACGGCGGTTCGAAAGGCCGCCCTTCTTCGCCAGCGTCACCAGCTTTTCGACATAGGGACGCAGTTCCTTCGCCTTGGCGACGGTGGTCATGATCTGCTCATGCTTGATGAGCGCGGCCGCCATGTTGCGGAACAGGGCCGCGCGATGGCTGGAGGTCCGTTGCAGCTTACGGCCGCCGACGCGATGACGCATGTCTCTTTCCTTCGTTCGTTAAGGGCCCGTGTGAGGTAGCCCAGACCAGGCGATGAAACGGGGCACCGCCAACACCCCAAAAAAAGAAAACGGGCCAAAGCCCGCTCTTGCGGGAGCTCCTAGACCGGATCGCGCGCCCAAAGTCAAGGATTCGCTGCCTCCCCCTTTTAAGATGCGGGGCAGGGCCACCTCCCGGCGGCCCTTCCATCCGGCTCTCAAGACGGATCAGATCGCGTCCGCGACCCGGGCCCGTGTGGAGCTGTGTCCGCCGTAACGGTAGAGAATGTCCTCGGCCCTGTCGCGGCTGATGCCGCCGTCGCTGGTGTCGACGGAAACGAACACGCCGCCATTCTTGAGGTGCTCGCCATAATAATGGGCGTCTTCTTCGCTGACGCCATGCTTGGTGAGAACTTCGTTGAGCGTGCCGCCGATGGCGCCCACCGCCGCGCCGATCGCGGCGGCTTCGGGAATGGCGGAGGCGGCGATGGCTCCGGCCGCCGCGAGCGGGCCGACGCCGGGAATGGCGAGCGCGGCGATGCCGAGCCCGGCGCCGAGCGCGCCGCCGCCGAGGATGCCGCGCAGCACGTTACGATGGCTTTCATCGGTGATGCTGCCGTCGCCTGCGGTGGTCGTCGTCTTGCCTACATGCCGGA
>DATDNN010000099.1:0-10028 GCA_036518255.1 Allosphingosinicella sp.
CCGCAAGTGCACGTCGGCCTTCTCGGGCCGCATCGGCGAGCGGGTCGCGGCGCCCGGCGTGACTGTGGTCGACGATGGGGCGATGAACCAGCGCCGCGGATCGCTCACTATAGACGACGAAGGCACGCCGACGCGCCGCACCTGCCTGATCGAGGACGGAATCCTCAAAGGCTATCTGCAGGACCGGCTCAACGCTCGCCTCATGGGCATGGAGCCGACGGGGAACGGGCGTCGCGAAAGCTTCGCCTATGCGCCCATGCCGCGCATGACCAACACGTTCATGCTCGCCGGGAACGACGATCCGGCCGAGCTGCTCGAGCGGGTGAGCGACGGAGTCTACGCCAAGAGCTTCGGCGGCGGGCAGGTGGACATCACGAACGGCAAGTTCGTCTTCAGCTGCACCGAGGCGTATCGCATCCGGGGCGGCAAGATCGCCGAACCGATCAAGGGCGCGACCCTCATCGGCGACGGCCCGACGGTGCTGACTCGCGTGAAGGGCATCGGCAACGACCTCGCCCTCGACGAAGGGGTGGGCATCTGCGGCAAGGGCGGCCAGTCCGTGCCCGCTGGCGTCGGCCAGCCGACCCTGCTCATCGAAGGGCTGACGGTGGGCGGCACCGCGGCATGATCGTCATTGCGAGCGCGGCGAAGCAATCCAGCGGCATTGGCCTCGGGCCGAGCTCGATTGCTTCGTCGCTTCGCGCCTCGCAATGACGACGAGGGGAGGGAAGCGATGTCCGGCTGGCACGGTGAAATCCTCGATTTCTGGTTCGCGCTCACCAGGGAGCAATGGTGGACGCGCGATGACGCGATCGATGCCCGGATCCGCGCCCGCTTCCTCGCGCTATGGAAAGACCAGCGCCATCACCCCGCCGGGGATTTTCTGAACAGCGCGGACGAGGCGCTGGCGGCGGTCATTCTCTTCGATCAATTTCCGCGCAACATGTTCCGCGACGATCCCCGCGCCTTCGCGACCGATCCTCTCGCGCTCGCAATCGCCAACGGGGCGCTCGCCAAAGGCTATTTCGAAGCGCTGCCGCCGGAGCATGCCGCCTTCCTCCTCATGCCCTTCCAGCACAGCGAAAATCTCGAGGATCAGGAACGGTCGGTGGAGCTGTTCCGCCTGCTCGGCGACGAGTTTTCGCTGGGCTTCGCGCTGAAGCACCGCGACGTCATCGCCCGCTTCGGCCGTTTTCCGCACCGGAACACGGTGCTCGGCCGCGAAAGCACGGCGGAGGAAGTGTCGTTCGGCCTTAACCCGCCCTGGTGACGACGGCCCTATCGTGCTCCTGCGAAAGCAGGAGCCCAGGTGAAACGTTCGGTGCTGCTGGGTTCCTGCTTTCGCAGGAACACACCTTACCGTGAAAGATGATGAGCGATCGGTGTCAGGTCGTAGCCTGCGTCGGCCGCCTTGCGCAGGATGTCCGCGCCGCTCTTTCCGGCCGACGCGCCTGCCAGCGCCCACAGGAAGGTGGAACGGGTGCCGGTGCGGCAGAAGGCGAAAACCGGGCCTTGCGCGCCCTCGATCGCCTCACCCATCGCCGCGATCCGGTCCGGCGTCAGGCCGCCCGGCGCGACGGGAATGTGGCGGTAGGCGATGCCCGCCGCCTCGGCCGCCCGCGCGATTTCCGCGCCGGAGGGCTGGCCGGGCTCCTCGCCATCGGGCCGGTTGTTGACGATCAGCCGCACGCCGCGCGCGGCTAGGCTGGCGACGTCGCCGGGCGCGATCTGGTCCGAAACCATCATCCCCGCGTCGAGTATCCTCGGCTCCATGCTCATCCCTCCGTGAAGTCCCGCACCGTCTGGATAAAGGCGGCGCCATATTTGTCGAGCTTCGCCGCGCCGACGCCCGATATGCGGGAGAGTGCGTCGAGACTCGCGGGCTTCAGCTCCGCCATTTCCCGAAGCGTGCTGTCGTGGAAGATGACGTAAGGCGGCACATCCTGTTCCCTGGCAAGGTCGCGGCGGCAGGCGCGCAGGGCCTCGAACAGCGGATCGTGCGGATAATCGGCCGCGTCGCGCCACTTGCGGCGGCGCTCCTTCTTCGGGGGCAGGACGATTTCCACCGCCTCCTCGCCCTTCAGGATCGCCCGCGCGCCGGGGCCGAAGGAGAGGCCGCCATATTCGTCCGCCCGCAAGGCATCGCGCGCCATCAGCGCCCGCGCGACCGGCTTGATCAGCGGCAGCTCGTCTTCCGTGGCGATGCCGAAGACGCTGAGGCGATGATGCGCGAAACTCTGGATCTTGTCGGTTTCCTTCCCCGCCAGCACGTCGGTCAAATGGCCGATGCCGAAGCGCATTTCGGTGCGGAAGGCGGCGGACAGGAGCTTTCGCGCGATTTCGGTCGCATCCACCGCCTGCGGCGGCTCAAGGCAATTGTCGCAATTGCCGCAGCGTTCGGGCGGCGCCTCGCCGAAATGACGGAGGAGGATGGCGCGCCGGCAGCCCGCCGCTTCCACCAGCGCGCCCATGGCGTTGAGGCGCTGGCGCTCGCCGCCGCGCCGGTCTTCCGGCACCTCGGTTTCAACACGCGTCCGTGCGCGCGAAAAATCCTCCGCGCCCCAGAAAAGATGCGCCTCGGCGGGATCGCCGTCGCGTCCCGCCCGGCCGGTTTCCTGATAATAGGCCTCGATCGATTTTGGCAGGCCCGCATGGGCGACGAAGCGCACGTCGGGCTTGTCGATGCCCATGCCGAAGGCGATGGTCGCCACCATCACCATATCCTCGCCCTGGACGAACGCCGCCTGGGCGCGGGCGCGCACCTGCGGGTTGAGGCCGGCATGATAGACGCCCACCGGGCGGCCGGTTCTGCCGATCTGCTCGGCGATCTTCTCGGCGGCGCTTCGGGTCGGCGCATAGACGATACCGGCGCCTGGCTGGGCGGCGAGCAGAGCCTGCAATTGTCCGGAAAGGCCATCGCGCGGGCGGATATGATAGCGGATATTCGGCCGGTCGAACCCGGCGACGATCAGCCCGTCGTCGGGAATGCCGAGCTGGTGGAGGATATCCTCCCGCGTCTGCCGATCCGCCGTCGCGGTAAGCGCGAGGCGCGGCACGTCCGGAAAGCGGTCGAGCAAGGGGCGGAGCAGGCGGTAGTCGGGCCGGAAATCATGGCCCCATTCGCTGACGCAATGCGCCTCGTCGATGGCGATCAGCGATAAGGGCACCTGGACGATCAGATTGCGAAAGCTCTCGCTCGAAGCGCGTTCCGGCGCGACATAGAGGAGATCGAGCTCCCCTGCGCGGAACCTGGCCAGCGTTTCCTGCCGATTGTCGTCCGCCGAGGTGAGCGACGCGGCGCGGATGCCGAAGCCCTCCGCCGATCGTATCTGGTCGTGCATCAGCGCGATCAGCGGCGAGATGACGAGCGCCGTGCCGTGCCGGGCGAGCGCGGGAACCTGATAGCAGAGCGACTTGCCCGCACCCGTCGGCATCACCGCCAGCGTATGCTGCCCCGCCATGACGCGGTCGACGACCTGGGCCTGTACGCCGCGGAAGCCCTGGAAGCCGAAAGTGGTGTGAAGGATGTCGAGGGGGTTCAGCACCACCCCTCCTAACCGTTCGTGTCGAGCGAAGTCGAGACACATCAACGTGGCGCTTCTCGACTTCGCTCGAAGCGAACGGACAGACTTATTCCGCCGCTTCCCGTTCCTCTTCGCGCTCGCTTTGCTGGCGGGTCCACATTTCGGCGTAGAGGCCGCCCTTGCGCAGGAGCTCCGCATGGGTGCCCTTCTCCGCCACCCGGCCCTGATCGAGAACGACGATCTGGTCGGCGTCCACCACGGTCGAAAGGCGGTGGGCGATGACGATGCTGGTGCGCCGGGCCGCCACGGCGTGCAAGGTGGACTGGATCGCCGCCTCCGTGCGGCTGTCGAGTGCACTCGTCGCCTCGTCGAGGATCAGGATGGGCGGATCTTTGAGGAGGGTGCGGGCGATGGCGACGCGCTGCTTTTCCCCGCCCGAAAGCTTGAGGCCCCTCTCGCCGACGCGGGCGGCATAGCCTTCGGGAAGCTGGCGGATGAAATCGGCGATGGCTGCGCCTTCGGCTGCGGCCTCGATCTCGGCCTGCGTCGCCCCGTCCTTGCCGTAGCCGATATTGTAGCCGATCGTGTCGTTGAAGAGCACGCTGTCCTGCGGCACGATGCCGATGGCGGCGCGAAGGCTCGCCTGCGTCACTCCCGCAATATCCTGCCCGTCGATGGTGACGCGGCCGGCAGTGGGATCGTAGAAGCGGAAGAGGAGGCGCGAGAGGGTGGATTTGCCCGCGCCCGACGGGCCGACCACCGCCAGCATCGTGCCCGGCGGCACGTCGAGATTCACGCCCTTCAGGATTTCGCGGTCCGCTTCGTAGCCGAAATGCACGCCCTCGAAGCGCACATGGCCGCGCTCGACGGCGAGCGGCTGCGCGCCCGGCGCATCGAGGATCTCCGCGTTCGTATCGACGATGCCGAACATCGCCTCCATGTCGATGAGACCCTGGCGGATGTTGCGATAGACCCAGCCGAGCATGTCCAAGGGCCGGAAGAGCTGGGCGAGGAGGGTGTTCACCAGCACCACGTCGCCGGGAGTGAAGCGGCCAACCGACCAGCCCCAGACGGTGAAGCCCATCGCGCCTGCCATCATGAGGTTGGTGATGAGCGACTGGCCGATATTGAGCCAGGCCAGGGATGTCTCGTTCTTTACCGCCGCGTCGGCATAGCGGGCGACGGCGCGGCCGTAGCGCGCGGCCTCGCGCTCCTCCGCGTTGAAATATTTGACGGTTTCGTAGTTGAGGAGGCTGTCCACCGCGCGGGCGACGGCGCCGGTGTCATATTCGTTCATCTCGACGCGCAGACGCGAGCGCCAGTCCGTCACCACCCGGGTGAACTGGATATAGGCGACGACCATCACGATTGTCGCGAGGACGAGGCCAAGGCCGAACTTCACCCAAAAAAGGCCGAGTACGATGGCGAGCTGGATCACCGTCGGGCCGATGTTGAAGAGGAGGAAATAGAGCATGGAATCGATGCTCTTCGTCCCCCGCTCGATAATCTTGGTGACCGCGCCCGTGCGACGTTCGAGATGATAGCGCAGCGACAGCTTGTGGAGGTGACGGAAGGCGGCTTCGGCAAGCCGCCGGGTCGCATCCTGCCCCACCCGCTCGAAGATGCCGTTGCGCATATTGTCGAAGAGGACGCCGCCGAAGCGCGCGGCGGCATAAGCCGCGACCAGGGCGATGGCGATGGTCGCCGATGCCTCCATCCCTGCCGTCATGCGGTTGATCGCCGCGCTGTAGGCGAGCGGCATGCCGAGCGTCGTGATCAGGATCGAAACGAGGACGAGCGTCAGCGACAGCACCACGCGCGCGCGGAGCCCCGGCTGATGCTCGGGCCAGAGATAGGGGAGAAAGCGCCGCAGCGCCGCCCACCCCGCACGCGTTTCGGGAACGGCTTCGGAAGACATTGTGCGCTAGATAGGATCGCGTCGGCGCAAAACCAAATTTCGGCTGCGTAAAGGTCGGAACGCCGCATCTTTCCGTCGGTTTATCCTATAATCGGGTATGGAGAGCGGCGGCATGGCCCCCTTATATTATGTAATGGCGATCCTCGGATGCGGCGAAGGCGAAACGGCATGTGAGCCGGTTATGACGGTTGCCCGATATGAAAGCGCGCAGGCGTGCAATGCCGATGCCGAAGCCGCGCTTCAGGCCCATGGCGACATTCTCTATCCGGTCGTCGTCGCCCAATGCCAGAGGGAGGGCAGCCGCATCGCCGAAAAGGTGATGCCGTCCGAGGTAAAGCTGCCCGCCCCGCGTGAGCCCGAGGTCCGTCGCGCCAGCTACGGCAAGCCGCGGCCGGCGCAAGGCTGACGTCAGAACTTGCCGCTCAGCGACAGGGTGAAGATCGGCCCGTAATTGCGGTCGCGGAATTCCGAATAGAGTATCGGGCTGGGCCGCCGCCCGGCGTAGAAGGTGCGGGTGAACTGCTCCTGCGTGCCGAGCAGATTGTCAAAGCTCAGCCGCGCGGTGAGCCCGAAGACATCCTTGTGCTCGACGAAGACGCCGAGGCCGCCCGGCGTGTTGAACGCGCGTTCCCCTGTATCGAGCCGGTAGGACCAGGCCTGCTCGAACTCCTCATAATAGCCGCCATAAGCCAGTGGCGTCCCTGCCACGTCATGGCGATAGGAGATGTTCAGGTAGCGATATTGATCGCTGTTCAGCGGCCGGAAAACACCGGTCAGCTGGTCCTTGATCCGGCTGTCGCGGAACTCCGCCTGCACGTCGATCCGTGCGCCCTTGAGCCCGAACGGATCGAGATTGAGGGTGCCGGACACGAACAGGCCGTAGAGGCGGGCCTTGTCGAGATTGCCCGGCGCCTGGCCCGAGTCGCCGATCGGTACCACATCGACCACATCCTCATAGAGGCGTCCGAACAGCCGGCCGGTGATCGTGCCATAGGCGCCGAAATTGCGGGTGAGCTCGATCTGGCCGTTCCAGCTCTGGGTCGGCACGAGCTCCGGATTGCCGGCATTGCCAGTGCCGTTCCCCACATTCACGAACGCCACGAAATCGAAAAAATTGAGCTGCCCCACCTCGCGCGAAATGCGTGCGCCGATGTCGAGATTCGCGTCCGGTTTCCAGGCGAGCGAGACGAAGCCCTTGGGCCGGTAGAAGCGGCGCGTGAGGCCGTTCGGCCCGGACTGGCTCAGCTGCGAATATTCGCCGCCGAGGGAGGTTTGTAGCGTCAGCTTTTCCGTCAGCGGCCGTCCATAGGTGACGGACGCCTCGGCCCGCTTCTCCTCCACCTTCGATACGGCATTGTCGAGCGAGGCGGGCGTGAACACCCCGCCCGCCAGGGTGTAAAGGCCGCTGGTGACGTCGAGGACATTATAGGCACCCTCCGCCGCCACCTGCCAGTCGGCCTTGCCTGCCTTCCAGCTATATTCACCGCGGAGGATCGATTCCCCTTCATCGGCCGTCTGCTCGAATTTCTGGCCGCTGCTCGCGCTGCCGTCGGCATAACGGGTCACGAAATGCTGGCTGTAGGGGCTGTGTTCGAAACGGTGGAGCGCGATCGCCTTCAGGCGCCCCCCGCCAAGGCCGAATTCATAATCGCCGCTCAGCTCGTAATTATATTCCCGCTCCTGCTCATGAAAACGGCGGTCGCGGTCGGGCTGGCCGGGGCCGGAGCGAAGCGAAATCTCGTCCGCGTCGAAATGGTAGATCTGATAGGAGGCATTGAGATTGGCGAGATTGCCATTATCCCCCTTGTGCTTGAGGCCGAGGCTGAGCCTGGGCTGTTCGACGACGATGTCGAGCCGCTCGTCGCGCCGGTCGATGATCGCGCCGCTGCCGTCGGTCACGATCTCCGGCCCGGCATTGCCGTTCACCCGGCTCTCGTTGGTAATGCCGATCGTATAGTCGATGCTTCCGGCCGAGCCGCTCACCGAAATCTCGCCATTGGTGATATTGGGCTCGGTCCGCTTCCAGCGCGCCTGCGGGTTCCATTGAAACTGGCCGCTCATCGCCTTTTTCCCGGTGACGATCACGTTCGCCACCTGCCCCGACAGACCCGGCACGTTCAATGTCGCGCCGTCGACAATGTCGATCCGCACGACATTGGCCGCTGCAATGCGGCCGAGCTCGGCAACGACGTCGTTCGATTTGCCCGACAGGCGCTCGCCGTTGACAAGGATGTTGGTCGATGCCTGGCCGAGGCCGCGCTTTTCCCCGCTCACCCGGATAACGAAGCCCGGCACTTGGCCCACCATATCGAGCGCGTTCTTGGGCGCGAAGCGGGCGAAGTCGGCCGGCGTGAAGCTTCGCGCGCCCGCGCTCGTCGGGGCGGGGGGCACTTCGTCCGCCGCCGCCTGCGCCGCGCCCGCCCACATCGATGCCGTCGCCAGCAAAATCGCTCCCGCCCTCATATTTCGCTCCCTGCTGTATTATTTATCTAACACTGCCACATTTGTCGCAGATAAGGCAAGGGGCGGATGAACCGGAAATGAACAGGTGCGACATTTGTCGCATAAAAGTGCGATGTGCGGATATTCCGTTCGGCGCGGGGCCGCGCTTCGCCGTCGCGAATATCGGGACTGGCCGGAACCTGGCCGCCCGACCGCCTTTCCCTTGTCGATACACGTCAGAGTTCGGAGACAATGATGAGCGACACCGTCGAAATGATCCACGAGGATGCGCTGCCGGGACAGGAAGCCGCGCTTTCGCCGAAGCCGGACTGGGAGCCTCTCTACCCCGGTTCCGGCCGTCTCCAGGGCAAGGTGGCGCTGGTGACCGGGGCCGACAGCGGCATCGGCCGCGCCGTCGCCGCCCTGTTCGCCCGGGAAGGGGCGGATGTCGCCATCGCCTATCTGTGCGAGCATGAGGATGCGGAAAAGACGAAGGCGATCGTGGAAGGCGAAGGCCGCAAGGCGCTGCTGCTGCCCGGCGACCTAGGCGACAAGGCGCATTGCCAGCGGGTCGTGGCGGAGACGGTGGAAAAGCTCGGCGGCCTCGACATCCTCGTCAACAATGCCGGGGAGCAGCATCCCGATCAGGACATACGCGACATCACCGAAGAGCAGCTTAAGCGCACCTTCCAGACCAACATCTTCGCGATGTTCTTCCTGACCCAGGCTGCGCGCCCGCACCTCAAAAAAGGATCGGCGATCGTCAACTGCACCTCAGTCACCATGTATCAGGGCTCGAAGGAGCTGCTCGATTATTCCTCGACCAAGGGCGCGATCACGGCCTTCACCCGGTCCCTGTCCGAAAATCTGGTGGGGGACGGGATACGCGTAAACGCGGTGGCGCCGGGACCGATCTGGACGCCGCTCAATCCGTTCGGCGGCGCCTCACCCGAAAAGCTCAAGGATTTCGGAAAGAATACGCCAATGGGTCGCCCCGGCCAGCCGAACGAGGTAGCCCCGTCCTTCCTGTTCCTCGCTTGCGAGGATTCGCGCTATATGTCGGGGCAGGTGCTGCACCCTAATGGCGGCACGATCGTGGGCAGTTGATCGCGCACCGGCACGACAGGCCCCCTTCTGCCCGGCGGCAAAGCTGATATAGTCGCCGCCGTAAACAGGAAGGGGAGAGAGGTCTTGCGCGCAATCGGTGGTGTGATCGGGGGCATTGTCGGCGGCTTCATCGTGACCTTGTTCGTCACGATATTCACTTTCGCCATCCACCCGATGCCCAAGGGCTTCAATCCGAAGAGCGCCGTGGATCTCGGCAATTACTACATGACCGCGCCGTTCGCGGCGCTGGCCGTTATCGTGCTCGGCCTCTTCCTCGGCGGCCTTGCCGGCGGCGCGGCGGCCAACGCCATCGCGGCGCGGCGCTGGCCCGCCTGGATCGTCGGCGCGCTCCTCTCGCTCTATACGCTCAGCGAGATGCTGCTCGTCCCCCATCCGCAATGGATGCAGATTTCCGCCCTGCTCGCCCCGCTCGTCGGCGCCGCCATCGCCCATCATTTCGTCGGCCGCGGCGGCCCCGTTGCGGAAGCGGATGCGGAAGAGGAGCTCCGCGATGAAGCCGTATCGGACCTTTAAGGATTTCTGGCCCTTCTACCTTCGGGAACATGCCCGTCCGGCGACGCGCGCCCTCCATTATGTCGGAACCAGCCTCGTCGTCCTGATCGGGCTTGCGGCGCTCCTCACCGGACGGCCGCTGCTGTTCCTCGCCATGCCGGTGGCGGGCTATGCCTTCGCCTGGGCAAGCCATGCGGCCGTCGAGCGCAACCGCCCGGCCACCTTCACCTATCCGCTCTGGTCGCTCATGGCGGATTTCCGAATGTGGGCGCTGTGGCTGACGGGCCGTCTCGGCCCCGAACTGCGCGCGGCCGGCGTGACGGAAGAAAAGAACGTCTAACGTCCCACGCGTTCGATCAGCGCCTCGGCCGCGGCGGGCGCCCGCACCTTCGCGCCGTTGATGAAGAACAGGAAAGCGTCGCGCTTCGCCGACTTCGTCGCGGGTTTTTCCACATAATCCAGCCCGTCCGGCGCTTCGCCGCGCGTCCATGCGCGTGCGGCGTCCGCCCAGCGGTCGAGGTCCG
>DATDNN010000100.1:0-3124 GCA_036518255.1 Allosphingosinicella sp.
GCGCCATCTCAACGCCGCCGGGCGACGCGAACGGTCTATTGACGGGCGTCAGTGCCGAACAGCGTACCGCCTTCGCCGCGGGATCGGTGACGGACTGGGCGAAGGAAAGCTGGCAGGTCAGCCACGATTTCGTCTACGCGACGGCGTTCGGCGACCCCTGCGGCCCCAAGACGGAAGAGCGCGTCGTGATGACCGAAGACCAGACGCAAAGGCTCATCCCGGTCGCGCGCGAGCAGATATTGAAGGGCGGTCTGCGCCTCGCCCGCATGCTGGACGAGGCGCTCGCCAAAAACTGACCGCTTATTGCGGGATCACCGTCACCGCGCGGCGGTTCTGTGCCCAGGCGGATTCGTCGGAGCCCAGCGCGACGGGACGTTCCTTGCCCCAGCTGATCGTCGTCATCCGTGATTCCGGCACGCCGCGCGAGGCGAGATAATTCTTCGCCGCATTGGCCCGGCGATCGCCGAGGCCGAGATTATATTCGCGGGTACCGCGTTCGTCGGCATGGCCTTCGATGGTGACGGTCACCGTGGGGTTGGCGAGCAGCCAGGCGGCCTGGCTGTCGAGGATCGCTCGATCCTCCGCATCGACCGTATAGCTGTCGGTCTCGAAGAGAATGCGGTCCGAGGCCACCTTCTGCAGGAAATCGGCGCGCGAACCGGGCACGACCGTCTGCCCGACGCCGCCCGTATCGTCGCCGGTCGTGGTGCCGGCATCGCCCGTTCCCCCTGGGGGCGGCGGCAGATCCTTGGGCTTCGGTGCGCAGGCCGTGGCGGTTAGGCCGAGCGCAATCACGGCGATCTTGAGGCCGTTCTGTTTCATCATTGTCTCCTCCTTATAATCTTATGGCAGCAAGGGGCCCCAGGCCGGATCCGATCCGTCGAGCGGCGTCGGGATCTGCCGCTCGTGGGTGCCGGTAAGGTCCACCTGCCAAACCGTCGACTTGCCGCCCTTGCCCTGGCCAGTGCGGAAGAACTGGATGACGCGGCCGTTGGGCGACCAGGTCGGCGCCTCGTCCTGCCAGCTGTTGGTGAGCAGCCGCTCGCCGCTTCCGCTCGGGCTCATCACCCCGATGCGGAAATTGCCCGCGATCTTGGTGAAGGCGATAAGGTCGCCGCGCGGGCTCCATTCCGGCGTCGCATAGCGCCCGCCGCCGAAGCTGATCCGGCGCTGGTTCGATCCGTCGGCGTCCATCACATAGATTTGCTGCCCGCCCGACCGGTCGCTTTCGAACACGATCTTGGTCCCATCGGGCGAGTAGCTGCCGCCCGTATCGATGCCCGGCGTGTTGGTGAGCCGCACCGGCTGCCCGCCGCCGCTTGCCGATACGCGATAGAGATCGGTATTGCCGCCCACCGACATGGAATAGAGGATCCACTTGCCGTCCGGCGAGAAACGCGGCGCGAAGGTCTGGTTCGCGCTTTCGGTCACCACGCGCTGCTTGCCGGTGCCGATATCGTAAATGTAGATGCGCGGCCGCTTGTCGACATAGCTTAGGTAGACGATCTGCTTGTAATCGGGCGAGAAACGCGGCGTCAGCACCGTCGACTGGCCGTTGGTGAGGAAGCGGTGGTTGGCGCCATCGGAATCCATGATAGCGAGGCGCTTCACGCGCTTATCCTTCGGGCCGGTCTCGGCGATATAGGCGATGCGGCTGTCGAAGAACGGACTTTCGCCGGTGAGGCGCGCATAGATGGAATCGGCGCATTTGTGCGCGGCCCGGCGCCAGTCGCGCGGCGCGACGACATAGCCCTGCCGGGTGAGTTCGGACTTGGCATAGACGTCGTAAAGATAGCAGCCGACCGTCAGCTGGCCGTTGGCATTGGCCTGGACGAAACCCTGCACCAAAGCCTGCGCGCCCGTGCCGCCCCAATAGCCGAAATCGGGCGCGGTAACCTGGGGATAGCTGATCGCGGGGAGTCCGGCGGGGCCGCGCGGCGTGAAGAGGCCGCTATTCTTAAGGTCGCTCGCCACGATCTCCGCCACCTGCCGCCCGAGCGCGCCGGTCTCGCCCGCCTCGGTCGAAACGGACGTTGGCGTCGGCATATAGGGTACGGCGATCGGCATGGGGGCGGAAATGCCGCCCACCACATCCACTTCCAGCGGCGGCGGTTCATCGCCCGCAGTCGCGGGCTGCTGCGTCTGACCGGCCTCCTGTGCGATCGCAGGCGCGATCAGGAAGGTGACGGCGGCAAGCGCGGCGAGGGTCAGGCGTTTCATCTCTCTCATCCCCGTCATGGCAGTTTGTAGCTCATATTGATGTTGCTCCAGCCGCCCTTCGGCGTCTGGTAAAGATCTTCGGGAAGGCCGCGCAAGGGCGAGCAGCCGACATAAGCGGCGATGGCCAGATCGCGCACCCGCTCCTCGTAGCGGCGATTGTCGTCATCGACGCCGGTGGTCCGCACGACGCTCGGCCGCCGGGCGAGCGAGCCGTCCCGGTTGAGACGGAGGTTCAGCGTCACCCGTATCTGATTGGCACCGGGGCCGGGATCCGCCTGCCGGTTCGCGCAGGGCTGGATCTGGCGCTGGATCGCCTGCTGGATTCCGGCCAGCGCCTGCGCGCTCATCACCGCGCCCGTGGGCTTGTTGGAGGTCGAGGCGGCATCGTCGCCAAGACCTTTCAGGAAGTCGCTGCCAAGGCGAGAGCCGGTGGTTTTCTCCGCCTTCCCCTTGCCCGCATTGGCCTTCGCGTTGCTCGCCCCGCTTTTGGCAGGCTGCTTGGGCGCGGCGGGCTGGGTTGAAGCCTTCGAGGGCGCCGGTTCGGCCTTGGACAGCGCGGACCTGGACGGCGGTTCCGGAACGGGCGGCGCATCGGCCGGAGACGGCGCCGCCTCCTCGGGCGGTCCCGCTTCGGGCGCCACGCTCGCCATCGGCGCTTCGATCGCGGGTTCGGGCACGGCGGATTGCAGCCCGATCTCGTCGACGAAGGACACGCTCATCGGCGCGTTCGTCATCGGCGGCGCGACCGCCTTGGCAAGGCCGAGCGACAGGGCGGCGAGGAGGACGCCATGCCCCACCACCGCTATGCCGAGCCCGGTTGCCTCCGCGCGTTCCATCAGGGCGTGTCCTGCCCCTGCGTGCTGACCAGCGCGACCTTGTTGAGGCCGACGGCATTGAGTTCGCC
>DATDNN010000101.1:0-5727 GCA_036518255.1 Allosphingosinicella sp.
GGCGTCGAACGATCCCATCGTCCACCTGTCGGGCACACTCAACACGCTCGCCGTCGCCTTGACCAAGATCGCCAATGACATTCGCCTGCTGGGCTCGGGGCCCCGCTCCGGGCTCGGCGAACTCAGCCTTCCGGAAAACGAACCCGGCAGCTCGATCATGCCGGGCAAGGTCAACCCGACCCAGTGCGAGATGCTGACCATGGTCGCGGGCCAGGTGATCGGCAATCACATGGCGATCACGGTGGGCGGCATGCAGGGCCATCTCGAACTCAACGTGTTCAAGCCGCTGATCGGCGCCAACGTGCTGCGTTCGATCGACCTCCTCGCCACCGCGATGGACAGCTTCCGCCTGCGCTGCATCGAAGGCCTGGAGCCGGACCGCGACCGCATCGCCGAACTGGTTGAGCGCTCCCTGATGCTGGTGACGGCGCTCGCTCCGGAGATCGGCTACGACAATGCCGCGAAGATCGCCAAGCATGCGCATGCCAATGGCCTGACGCTGAAGGAGGCGGGGCTGGCGCTCGGGCTGGTGGACGAAGCGACGTTCGACCGGGTGGTGCGGCCGGAGAAGATGGTGGGGCGCTGACGCACGCATCAACCGTCATCCCTGAACGTGTTTCAGGATCCATGGCGGCGACAATCGCGATGCGGACAGATGGATGCTGAAACAAGTTCAGCATGACGGCTTGGGCGATGCATCCCCATCTTGACCCCCGCCCTCTGCCGCGCCACTAGCGGCTATGCCTCTACCGTTTCCGCTCAAGCGCCGGGGATTGCTGTTCGTTCTGTCGAGCCCGAGCGGCGCTGGCAAGTCCACCGTCGCGCGCATGCTGCTCCAGCAGGATGACAAGATCGACATGTCGATTTCCGCCACGACGCGGCCGATGCGTCCGGGCGAGGTGCATGGGAAGGACTATTTCTTCGTCACCGACGAAGAGTTCGACCGGATGGTGGAGGAAGGCGAATTCCTGGAATGGGCGCATGTCTTCGGCCGCCGCTACGGGACGCTAAACGCAGAGGTGCGCAAGACGCTCGCCGCGGGCCGGGACGTCCTTCTCGATATCGACTGGCAGGGCACGCAGCAGCTGAAGCAGGTCGATCCCGACATCGTCCGAGTCTTCATCCTGCCGCCTTCGATGGAGGAGCTGGAACGGCGCCTGCGTTCGCGCGGGACCGACAGCGAAGAGGTGATCCAGGGCCGGATGAGCCGCGCGGCGGCCGAGATCAGCCATTGGGCCGAATATGATTATGTGCTGATCAACAACGATGTCGAAAAGTGCCGGGAGCTTGTCGACAATATCCTGAAGGCCGAGCGGCTGAAGGCGACGCGCCGCATCGGCCTTACCGATTTCGTGCGCGGCCTGATCGGCTGACGACCGAGATCAACGCGCGTCATTCCGGCGAAAGCCGGAATCTCCAGCCGGAAACGGCACCCTTTCCGTCCTGAGATCCCGGCATGCGCCGGGATGACGCAATTGGCACGATTTGCCAACGCCGCGCGTTTCCGTCACTCTCCATAACAACAGGGGAGCTTCTGATGGGACGCATTATCCTGGGTTCGGTCGTCGCGGCGATCGCCATGTTCGTGATCGGCTTCATCTTCTTCGCGACGCCGCTCGGCAAATTAAGCTATTCCAGCCTGGGCAATATGGAGGCGGCGGCGGTGCAGCAGACGCTGGCCGCGAACCTGCCGAAAACCGGCACCTATTTCATTCCCAGCCCCGAAAGCTCCGCCGAGCAGACGGTGATGTACGGCCAAGGGCCGGTCGCGACCGTCCACTATAATCGCGGCGGCTTCCCGGCGATGGATCCGGGCGTGCTGATGGGCGGTTTCATCCTCAATTTCGTCACCGCGCTCCTGATCGGCGCGGCCTTGCTCGGCATCGCGGACAGGGTGACGGACTTTCCGTCCCGCGCCCGCCTCGCCGCTATCTTCGGCGTAGCGGCCTCGGCGCTGCTCCATCTCGGGCCGCCGCTTTATTATCATCAGGACTGGACCCACGCTATTTACCTGTTCGTCGCGGACGGGATCACGCTGGCGGCGGCAGGCCTGATCCTCGCGCGCTGGTTCCTGCCGAGGGTGGCCCGGAATCCATGATCCCCTGCTCCTGCTTTCGCAGGAGCACTGAATGTCACAGCAGGGTCAGAAACCGGTGGGCGGCGGCGAAATCGCGCCGCCGCGCGTCGAGCGCCGCCTTCGCTTCGGCATCCTCGCCCCATTGTTCGACCTGCCACGCTTCATCGAGCGTGGCGGCCGTCCAGGCGGTGTCCAGATCGATGGCATCCTCCGCCAAGGCGAGCGCGATGAGGAGCGAGCCGCTGATCGTGACGAGCGGGGAGAGACCGGCAAGCTCAAACGCGTTCCGGCTGGCGACCGCCCCGGCGAGCCGCTCCAGCGTGCTCGCGGGCTGGGGGCTGTGCATGATGCCCCGGACGAGCGTGAAGTCGACATCGAACCGGCTTCGTCCCCATTCGAGCAACGGATCCCATATGGCGCCCTGGCGGCTGACGAGACTATCCGGCCCCTCCGCGCGGTAACAGAGCAGGTCGCCCTCGCCGTAACGGGACAGGCCTTCCGCGAAAGCAGCCCGGTCCTGCGACACGCGATCTATCGCGGCATTGGCGAGACCGGTGAGCGGCATGGAGCGCGGATCGACCTCCTCCGCTTGCGCTTCCCACTCCCCGGCGATCGCCCGGGCCAGGGCTTTGGTCGGGAGGATCAGCGGTGCGCGCGCCGGGGTGCGGATCGGCCGGCCGTCGAGATGGACGGCATGATCGCCCGCCTGCTCTTCGACCGTTACATCCTTGTAGAAACGCTTCACTTACCGCTCCGCCATTTGCGGACGAGCCAGCGGGGTCCGAGGAAGCTGATGGCAAGGCCGGCGAGCGCCAGCGGGAAGCCCACTTCCGGCCACCCGCCCTCGCGCACGATATTGCCCTGCCATAGCACGATCGCGAAGATGGTAAGCGCCGTGCCGCCGATCCGCACGAGGTTGATGACGATGAAGCGGTTGCGCCAGGTGGCGTCGCTCGGCGGCTGGGGGTCGGTCATCTAGAAACTCCGGGCAAGGGCCGCGATAGCGGCGGGTGCTGCGACAATGTGGTCGGCGCCCGCCTCTTTCAACGCCCCCTCGTCATGATAGCCCCACGATACGCCGACGGCGCGGACGGACGCCGCCCGCGCCATCGCCATGTCGTAGCTCGTGTCCCCGATCATCATCGCCGTTTCCGGCGCAGCGCCCGCTTCGGCCAGCGCCGCCTCGATCATCGACGGGTGCGGCTTGGAGGGGTGGCGGTCCGCGGTCTGGAGGGTGACGAACCGGGCGTGGATGCCATGATGTTCAAGGCAGAGGCGCAAACCCCGGTCGGACTTGCCGGTGGCGACCCCGAGCAGCCAGCCCGCATCGTCGAGCTCCGCGATCAGCTCCTTCATGCCTTCGTATAGCGGCTCCTGGACAAGGCCGTTGCCGCGCAGCCGCTGAAAGGCGCGCTTATACTCTTCCGCCAGGGCGACATGGAGAGCGTGATCGGCCTCGGGCAGCATCGCCCGCATCGCCTCGACAAGGCTGAGGCCGACGACCTTGCGCGTTCTTTCGCGACAGGGCGGATCCAGTTTCGCGGCCGCGAAACATGCTTCCATCGCCAGGCAGATATTCGCCTGGCTGTCGACCAGCGTGCCGTCGCAATCGAAGATGGCGAGCCGGTTCAACGCGCCTCCCGCGCCGCCGCCATCAGCGCGGCCATGTCGCCGCGGCCCGCGCCTTCGAGGCCGGCCAGCGCGCCCGCCAAATCGTCCGCATTCTTGTTCTGGCCGAGTTTGCGGGTGCCGGTGAGGCTGTCGATCGCCATTTCGAAGCCGACAATGGCCTTCAGCATCCCATCGAACAGGCCCGGGGACATCTTGGCGCGGGTCCAGGGCTTTTTGGGGAGCAGCCGGGCTTCATGTTCGGCGGAAAGATCGTCGAGCTGTGCCGCAAGATCGGTCTGCGACAGAACCGCCATCGGCCCGCGCGCCTCGACCGTGACGTAATTCCAGGTCGGCACCTGATCGTCGCTGCCATACCAGTCCGGGCTGATATAGGCGTCGAGGCCGGCGAAGCTCGCCAGCGCCACCTTGCCGTCCAGAACCTTCGTGACCGGATTGCTGCGGGCAAGGTGGAAACGCAAATTTCCTTCGCGCGTGACCACGGCCGGCACATGCGCCACCAGCGGGCCGTCTTCGCCCTGCACGAACAGGTGCGCGAAGGCGGTCGTCTGGATGAAATCAAGAATGGCCTGCCGGTCGTCCCACCGGAACTTCGAATTCGGATGCACTAACCCCTCCCCCTGCCGCGCCTTTCCCCCTTGCGCGATTTGCGGCGGGCCTTGGCTTCGGCGCGCGCCTTCTTCTCCCGGCCTTCCGGCGTCTGTCCGAAGGGCACCTCGTCCAGCGGCAGGTCGCCATCGGCGATGTCGAAGCCGAGCGCGTTCAGGCTTTCGTCGAAATGCTGCGGCAGATCCGCCGTCACGTCGATGCGTCCGCCGTCCGGATGGTCGATGCGCAGCCGCCGCGCATGGAGGTGCAGCTTGCGGCTGATCGTGCCGGTGAGGAAGGCGTCCTGCCCGCCATATTTGCCGTCGCCGACGATGGGATGACCGATCGCCGCCATATGGACGCGAAGTTGATGGGTGCGGCCGGTCAAAGGCTGAAGTTCCACCCAGGCGGCGCGGTTGCCCGCGCGCTCGATCACGCGATAGCGGGTTCTGGACGGCAGGCCTTCTTCCTCGTCGACATGCATCTTCTCGCCGCCCGTGCCGGGCTGCTTGGCGATGGGGAGGTCGATGAAACCGTCGCGGACTTCCGGCACGCCAACGACGAGCGCCCAGTAGATCTTGCGCGCGGTGCGGCCGGAAAAAGCCTTGGAGAAGAAAGCGGCGGCGCGCGGCGTGCGCGCGACGAGGAGCACGCCCGACGTGTCCTTGTCGAGCCGGTGGACGAGCTTCGGCCGCGCCTCGTCTTCCTCGACCAGGCCATGGAGGAGGCCGTCGAGATGGACGTTCGTCTTGGTGCCGCCCTGGGTCGCGAGGCCTGGCGGCTTATTGAGGACGATCGCCTGCGGATCGCGATGAATCGCCATCTCGTTCACATAGGCGATCTCGTCGGCGCTCAATTTCCGCTGCTGCGGCCGTTTCGGGCGCGTGTCCGGCGCGGGCGCTTCGGCGGGCGGCACGCGGATGATTTGCCCGGCCTCGATCCGGTCGCCGGGCGCGGCACGCTTGCCGTCGAGGCGGAGCTGCCCGGTGCGCGACCAGCGCGAGACGAGATTGAAGCTCGTATCCGGCAGGTGGCGCTTGAACCAGCGGTCGAGGCGAATGCCGTCGTCGTCGGGCGACACGGTGAACTGGCGGACCTGTTCGCTCCCGCTCATGCCGCCGCTCCCTTCATGAGCCAGAAGCCCAAAAACAGCATCAGGATCGATCCCGCGACGGACGAAATCATATAGGCCAGGGCGAGTGCATAATCGCCGCGCTGGAGCATGTTCGCGCTTTCGAGGCTGAAAGCGGAAAAGGTGGTGAACCCGCCGAGCACGCCGGTGCCGAGCAGCAGCCGCAGCGGCTCGTTCATCTCGCCTTCGCGCAGAAGCATGCCCGCGAGCAGGCCCATGAGGAGGCCGCCCAGCAGGTTCACGATCCACGTGCCCCAGGGGAAGGCGGGGCCAAGCAGGTGCAGGGCGATCCGGCTCAACT
>DATDNN010000102.1:0-4114 GCA_036518255.1 Allosphingosinicella sp.
ACTCGAAACGGTGAAGGTGAGCATGGCGAACCTGCGCACCTTCCCCTTCGTTCCGGAACGGGAAAAGGCGGGCAAGCTCACCATCCATGGCGCCTATTTCGCCATTGCGGACGGCGTCCTTCACGTGCTGGATGAGAAGAGCGGGATATTCTCCCCCGCCTGAGGAGGCCAACATGCCGAGCGGTCATTTGTCGACTTCGCCCAATATCGCGCTGCTGATCGACGCGGACAATGCCTCGCCGGATGCCATCGACCCCGTTCTCACCGTTCTCGCCGAGCTCGGTACCGTCAACATCCGCCGCATCTACGGCAATTGGAGCAAGGCCTCGCTCCGGGGCTGGTCCGATCTCGTCCACCGCTATGCCATCCAGCCGCAGCAGCAATTCGACGTGACGAAGGGCAAGAACGCGACCGACATGCGCATGACCATCGACGCGATGGACCTGCTTTATTCCGGCAAGGTGGACGGTTTCGGGATCATGTCGAGCGACAGCGATTTCATGCCGCTCGCCATGCGCATCCGGCAGGAAGGTGTGCCCGTCTACGGCTTCGGCAACGGCAACACGCCGCAATCCTTCCGCCAGGCCTGCACCCGCTTCATCGATTTTTCGGCCCTGATGGCGAGCGAGAATCAGGAGGCCGGCCCTGTGCCCAAGCGCGCCGTCGATCCCGAACTGCTCGACCTCTTGACCGACGCCTACAACAATGTGACGCGCGACGAGAATGGCTTTGCGAGCCTCTCCTCGATTGGCCAGCGCGCGGGCAACCGATCCTCCTTCGACGTGCGCAATTACGGCTTCCGGCGGCTGTCCGACCTCATACAGACCATTCCCAATTTCATCACGGAGCGACGCGCGGGCGGCGCCATGTATGTGAAGCGCATTCGCTAGGCGATCCAGGCGCTAGCGGATCAGGCCCTCGATTTCGATTTCGTCGAGCGGCGCCTTGCCCTGGCGGCGGAGCTGTTCGTTGATGGCCGCCTGATATTTGGCGGCCGCCCGCGCCCAGGTCGGCGCGCCGGGCCTAGTCATCTCCATGATCCGGCTGGTGAGCGTCACCGTCGCCTCCAGCTGGCTGTCGGACAGCTTTTCAGGCGCGCGGAAGATGCGCTGCGAGCGTGCGCCGATATAGGCGAACAGGCCGAGAAGGCCGATGCAGGCCAGAGCGATTGAGAGCATGATCGTCCACACGGGGAGCATGATTAGCGAAAGGAGACGCCCTGCATCAAGGCACCGTCTGCCCCAGCACATTGCCGCCCGGCGCGTAGCGGCAGATGAGATAATCCCAATCGCCGTTGCTGTGGATGGCGCAGCCGACCCGCGTCGTGCCGCGCCAGATCATCTGCGTATAATGGGCGACGTCGCTCCAATTGCCGCTGGCGCTCACCGCATCGGGGAAACGGCCGGGGCGGAACAGCCTTTTCTCGCCGATCCAGCCGCCAATCATCTCCTCCACGGAATAGGCGCCCCGTGTCCCCATCCACAGATTCTCGCCCTGTCCCGGGCGGCTTACGGCGGGCGAATGTTCGAGACGGCCGATCCGGGCGAGCGCCGGGCCATAGGAGGCCGCGGCCTCCGCGAGCGCGATATCCCAGGTGAGCGGCGGAACGCCCGCTTTCTCCCGTTCCCGATTGTGGAGGGCGAGGATACGGGCGGGAAGGCCGCTCAAATCCTGCGGCCGCATATCGGCTGGCACTGTTTCCGTGATCATGGCGCCATCGGCCCATGGCGGACGGCCCGGAGCGCAGGCGGCTAGCAGGAAGGTTGAAGAAAAGGCGGCAAGTGCCGTCAGGATCAATCTGCTCATGCGCACTTTAAAGAAAAAGATACGAACGGGTTCCGAAACGCAAAGCGAAAGGGGCGGCACGGATCGCCGCCCCTCGCCCCTAACTACCGGCGACCGTTCGACGTGGACAGACGAGTCGTCGTGACCACATCGCCGTTCACGGTGAGCGTGCTGGGCGCCAGTGTCAGAACCTGACGCGTGCCATTCTGCGCCGTTACCAGAGCATTCCTGACGGTGCCGTCCGCGCTGCGGTTGATGCGGCTGACGGTGCCGAGAACGGTGCCGCTCGTGTCGCGGACCGTAAGGCCGGTCTGAAGGCCCGCAAGGGTGCCGCCACCCGTCAACGTGGTGCCGAGCACACTGTTCTCGTTCGCACGGGCGATGCCGCGATCAGACGCATGGGCAGGCCCTTGGCTATTTGCCCGCGCGTCCGTGCGCACCGTCATACCCTGGCCTGCACCGCGTGCGGAGACGTTGGTCGTGCCGGTGCCGCCCAGCACGCTGTTCCGGTTTACGCGGCCGATGGCCGTCGTCGATGCCCGGCCGGGGGCAGCGCTGTTCTGCCGCGCCTCCGCTCGGGCCGTTACACCGATATCGCTCTGGCCGCCGATCCGGCCCAGCCCCGATCCAAGGCCGCCACCCAGACCGCCGCCAAGGCCTCCGCCAATGGAGGCACCCATGCCGCCTCCGAGCCCTCCGCCATGACCACCACCGCGCCCCTGCGCCAGCACCGGCGCGGTAGCGACAAGCGCGGCCATACCGGCCGCCGCAACAACATATTTGGCTTTCATGGTTAACTCCTGTTACGCATTACGAACCGGAGCCCAACCTCAACTCAGCCGCACTGTTCCGCAGCGGTTATCTGCCGTTCAGCTTCAAACGGCGAACGGTTCGACCTCCGGGGTAAGCGGCGGCAACATCCCTCAAAGACGTCAACGCGAAGCCAAATCCCTTTCGATGCGATCGAGGAATGTCGCGGTAGACCAGTCGAGGTCGTCCACCTCGATCTGGGGGCGATAGACTTCGCTCGCCTTGCGCGGCTTTCCGACCCACATTTTGTTGGGAATGACTATCCTGCCCTCGCCGGATGGCAGATCCTGCGACCGGATTTCCATATAGGCGCTGTCGGCGGATGTCGGAGCGCCGATCAGCTTCACATTCTGAAAACGGGTGAAGGCATCCAGGGCGTCCAGGCACGCGCTGCCGCAACGGCCGGGCGTGATCACATAGACGGGCGTCACAAACGGGGTCTCCGGCTTCGCCGATACCTGCGCCTGCGCCTCATCCTCCTCGACATAGAAAGGCTGCTTCTTTGCCAGCGCCTCCTTCATGCCCATGGCAATGCGATCAACAGCGTCGGCTATGTCCGGGCTGCCATTCCGGCGGAGCTCCGGTCCGAGTTCGGCAACATATTTCGTGTTGCCCTCACTCGCGCGCCACCAGATCGACACGTCCTTGAAGAAGGCTGCCATGCGCACTTCGACCGCCGCTTCGCCCCATAAGGCATTTGCGGTCCGGCGGCTCCAGGAGGACGAGCCGCCATTATTGTAGCGCAGGTCGATGACCAAGGCCTTCGCCTTTGCCAGTTCCGTCTGCCGCTCCTTCAAGGCCGCGAAGAGGGCGTCATATGCCTTTCGCCCCTCCGCATCCGGCTGGAAGTCCGGGAGGCCGATCAGAAAAAGGCCCGGACGCGGTTCGGTAAGGCCGATAGGCGTTCGCTCGCCGTCGGTGGCGCGATTCAGGCGTTCGTCCATGTCGCCGGGTGCCGGGGACCATTTTAGCGCGAGGGTCTCTCTTTTCCCGTTCGGCCTGACGAAGGTGCATTTTTCCAGCTTGTCGGCTGCGCCGAGCAGAGGACGAAAAGCGCGGGGCGCTCTGAACCACCAGTCGCCCGCCTCTCGCCAACGGAAGTTCAGGATGAGCAGCTTCTCTTTGAGAAAGGTTTCCGGTGACTTCCCGTCGCAGGCTTCGATCCGCGTGCCGACAGGGAGAGGAAAGTTACCATCGACCGAATGGACCTTCAGCCCGTTTCCTCGCCACGCGGCCACGAAGCCCGGCCAGAGATATTGGGGCGCCGAACCGTTGGCAGGCTGCTTCAATGTCAGCTGCGCATGCCCGTCCTGCAGCTCGCCGGAAAAGGCGCCAAGCGCCCGCTGGTAGCCGACGCGATCCGTCGCGCGATCGGCATAGGCGAGACCGGCGTCGCGGGCGCGATCAAGCTGGGCGGGGAAGGCCGGGTTGGCCGGATCGTGCATGCCGGTGTGATTGGCCCGGTAGAGATCATAGGCGGCCAGGATATCCAGCCGCGCCGCCGCCTTCCAGTCCGGTT
>DATDNN010000103.1:0-2560 GCA_036518255.1 Allosphingosinicella sp.
GCCGTGACGCTCGACTGCCAGGTGCAGTTCATCGCGCCCGCCCGCCTCGGCCTGGCGCTCGACGCGGCGGTGGAACTCATCAAGGAAACCAGGCGCCTCGCCTTCCTGCGCGGCCTTGTCGAGCAGGACGGCATCACCATCGCGGCCTTCTCCGGCACGCTTCGCAAGGCAAGCGAGCGCGCATGACCGGCGTCCTCCAGCGCTACGACAGCCTGCTCGCCGCGGGCGAACTGAAGGCGGACCCCGATCAGCGCCGCGCCGCCGAGCGGCTGGACCGGCTGGCGCGCGAGATAAACGCACCCGCAAAGGCAGGCTTTCTCGCCCGCCTGACCGGCAAGGGCGCGGCGATCCCCTGCGGCCTCTACATGTGGGGCGGCGTCGGGCGCGGCAAATCCATGCTGATGGATCTCGCCTTTTCGGCCATCACCATCCCAGCCAAACGCCGCGTCCATTTCCACGAATTCATGCTCGACGTGCACGAGCGGCTCCGGGTCGAGCGGCTTCGGGAAAGCGGCGATCCCATTCCGCCCGTCGCCGCCGCCATCGCCGCGCAGGCGCGCCTCCTCGCCTTCGACGAAATGGTGATCAACAACAGCGCGGATGCCATGATCCTCTCGCGCCTCTTCTCCCAATTGCTGGAACGGGGCGTCACCGTCATCACCACCTCCAACCGCCCGCCGCGCGATCTCTACAAGCACGGCCTCAATCGCGAACTGTTCCTGCCCTTCATCGATCTCATCGAGCGGGATCTGGACGTTCTCGCCCTCAACGGCCCCACCGATTACCGGCTGGAGCGCCTGGGCGGCTTTCCCACCTGGTATGTGCCGAACGGGCCGGACGCGACCGCCGCCCTTTCCCGCGCCTTCTTCCGCCTTACCGATTATCCGCCCGAAGATGCGGCGCACGTCCCCTCGGAAGATATTCCCGTGCAGGGCGGCCGCACCCTTCATGTACCCAAGGCGCTAAAGGGCGTCGCCGTCTTTTCCTTCAAGCGGCTCTGCGGCGAGCCGCGGGGCGCGGCCGATTATCTCGCCATCGCGCGGCGCTATCACAGCGTCATCATCGTTGGCATTCCAAGGCTCGGGCCGGAAAACCGGAACGAAGCCGCGCGCTTCGTCACCCTCATCGACGCCCTCTACGAAAACAAGGTGAAGCTGCTCGCCGCCGCCGACGCCGCGCCTGCCGATCTCTACACGAAAGGCGACGGCGCCTTCGAATTCGAACGCACCGCCTCGCGCCTCATGGAGATGCAGTCGGCCGACTATCTTGCCGCCGGACACGGAGAAGCGGACGCTTGACCGGCGGGCCGGTCACGGTCCACGTTGCTCCTCGTCTATAAAGGGGGGACGGGATGCGTTTGATTTTTGCCGCCACATTGGGTCTGCTTGCCACCACCGCGCTTGCCGCGCCGCCAGCCGATCGCTGGAATGACAAGGCGCGGGACCTGTTCAGCCACGTCGTCGAAATCCCGACGGTGGCGGGGCGGGGCAAGGTGCCGGATCTCGCCCGCTATCTCGCCGACGAATATAAAGCGGCCGGCTGGGCCGAGGGCGATATCCAGATCCTCCCTTATGAGGGCGAGCCCGGCAACCCGACGGCGGCCTTCGTCGCGCGCTGGCGGGCGGACGATCCAAAGCAGAAGCCGATCCTGCTCATGGCCCATATGGACGTCGTCGAGGCCAAGGCCGAAGACTGGTCGATGGATCCGTTCAAGTTCGTCGAAAAGGACGGCTATTTCTACGGCCGCGGCACCAGCGACAACAAGGCGGGGATTGTGGCGCTCACCACCGCCCTCTTCCGCCTCAAGGCCGAAGGCTTCAAGCCGAAGCGCGACATCATCGTCTTCTTCACGGGCGACGAGGAAACCAGCGGCAAGGGCGCGGAGCTTGGCGCGACCGAATGGCGCAAGTGGACGGACGCCGAATATGCGCTGAATTCCGACGGCGGCGGCGGCGGTTTCGCCAAGGACGGGCACCCGCTCGGCTTCACCATGCAAACGGCCGAGAAGACCTATTCCATGTACAGCTTCACCGTCCGCAATCCGGGCGGCCACAGCTCGAAACCGCGCCCCGATAACGCCATCTATCAGCTCGCCCATGCGCTGGAGCGGCTGGAAGCCTATCGCTTCACGCCGATGCTCAATGAAACCACCCGCGCCTATTTCAGCGTGCGGGAAAAGAGCGAGAAGGGCCCGCTCGGCGATGCGATGCGCGCGTGGCTCAAGGATCCCAATGACGGCAAGGCGGCGGATTTCATCGAAGCCGATCCGGGCGAAGTGGGCCTCACCCGCACCCGCTGCGTGGCGACGCGGCTCGAGGGCGGCCATGCCGACAACGCTTTGCCCCAGCTCGCCCGCGCCACCGTCAATTGCCGCATCATGCCGGGCACCGAGCCGGAGGCGATCCGCGAGGAACTGGAGCGCGTCGTCGCCGATCGCCAAGTGAAGGTCGAGCGCACCGACAATGAAGCCATGTCGCTCGCCTCGCCGCTGCGGCCCGACGTGGTGGACGCCTTTACCAAATCGATCCGCAAGCGCTTCCCCAATGCGCCGGTCATGCCG
>DATDNN010000104.1:0-5575 GCA_036518255.1 Allosphingosinicella sp.
GGCCGACCGCGCCGACCAGGGTCGGAGCGCCGTCGCCGCGCAGGAATATCAGACAAGGGCTCTGATGCGGACGCCGCTCGCGCATGAGAAAGGCCTCGGCGTCGCCAAGGGTGTACGGCCAGGGAGCCTGCGCCAGATTGCGGACGATGCCCTCGTCGGCGATCGCGCGGAAGAGCGCCGGGGCGTCCTCCCGCCAGCCGGGTCTCAGGAGCAGTCTTTCCGTTCTCGCGAACATCCGTCTTTCCCTTCTCTCTCCTGCGGCCCTTGCCCCCGAAGGATTGCAGGCCCGCGACACAGTTTTCTGAGGGAGAAAAAGAAAAAGGAGAGGAACCCCGGTGGCCCCTCTCCCTCAGATGGTTCTTGAGAACCTTGGGCCACCCTCTCCGGGGCAGCCCGTTCTCGGCTGCCCTTATTCCGCCGCCGGAATCGCCATGTCGACACAGACAAACTTGCGACCCAGCTTGCCGTCGCGGAACGCGACGGTGCCGCCGGTAAGCGCAAAAAGGGTATGGTCCTTGCCCATGCCGACGTTCGCGCCCGGATAATATTTGGTGCCGCGCTGACGCACGATGATGTTGCCCGGAACGACCGCTTCGCCGCCGAACTTCTTCACGCCGAGACGACGGCCAGCGGAGTCGCGGCCGTTACGGGATGAACCACCTGCTTTTTTATGTGCCATGGGTCTTCTCTAAAACTCTTCGTGAATCAGGGATTTCAAGCGTTCTTATCAGCGGCCGGCTTCTTTGTCGCCGGCTTTTTGGCTGCAGCGTCCTTCTTGGGCGCTTCGGCCTTCGCCTTCGGAGCGGCCTTGGCTTCGGCTGCCGGAGCGGCCTCTTCCTTCTTGGCGGCGGCCTTCTTCGGGGCTGCCTTCTGGTCGCCGATCGCGGTGATGCGCAGGATCGTATACTGCTGGCGATGGCCGTTGCGGCGGCGGTAATTGTGCCGGCGCCGCTTCTTGAAGACGATAACCTTCTCGCCCTTCGCCTGCGCGATGATCTCGGCGGAGACGGTGAGGCCGTTCGTCGGCTTCAGTTCCGAACCTTCACCGGCGAGCAGAACGTCGCCGAGCGAAATGGTGTCGCCCGCATTGCCTGCGAGCTTTTCAACGGCGATCTTGTCTCCGGCGGACACGCGATACTGCTTGCCGCCCGTGCGCACGATAGCGAACATGGCTTTATCCAATTACCTTCAAAGCTTGCCCGCAGGGAATGGCCGAGGCCAAGAGGCCCCGCGGAAAGTTGGGCCGCTACTAGACGGGCCCGGCCCTGTCAACGGGCGCGGGGTAAAAAAGGAGTCCTCGGCCTAGTGCCGCCGCTCGGGCCGCAGGCGATAGCGTTCGCCGTCATAATCGAAAAGGCCTGCGATGGCGGGGTGGTCGATCGGCTCGTCGCTATCGTCCAGTACCAGATTCTGCTGGCTGACATAGGCGAGGTAGCTGCCCTCGCCATTTTCGGCGAGCAGGTGATAGAAGGGCTGATCCTTGGACGGGCGCACCTCTTCTGGAATCGCCTGATACCATTCCTCGGTATTCGCGAAGACCGGATCGACGTCGAAGATCACGCCGCGAAAGCCGAAACGGCGATGCTGGACGACGTCGCCGATGGCGAAGCGGGCATGGGCGATGCGCGGCGCGCGGGCGGCGGCCGCCTTGTCGAACGGAAGGGAATCGTGCCTGTGCATGGGTTCGATGTAGGCCGGGAACGATTTTGCGCAAGGTCGCCGCTTGGCAAGCGGCTTTCCATCCGCTAGACGCCGCCCCTCACCAGCCGGGATGGCGCCTTGCGGCCCATCCTCAAAGTCTCGCGGAGAGGTGGCTGAGTGGTCGAAAGCACCGCACTCGAAATGCGGCATACGGGCAACTGTATCGAGGGTTCGAATCCCTCCCTCTCCGCCACTCCCTACACCGCCTGGCTGAATCTTTTGGGCTGGCTCGCGCGATAGGCGTCGAACGGGGCGGCGGCGAGGCGGGCGTAGGGGCGGCCCGCGGGCGTGATCGTGCAGGTCCAGCCGTCCCGCGTAACGATACCCTGCTCCGCCAGATCGCGAAGGGCGCTGAAGGCGGCGGCGAAGCGGCCGGGGCAGGTGCCGTGCGCCTTCGCGATCGCGGCGACGTCGGCGCTCCCGGCGCAAAGCAGCCGTTCGATGATCTCCGCGCGCAGGCGATCTTCCGGCCCCTTCTCCACGCCGCGCGCACCGGCAAGGCCGGTATTGGCCGCGAGCAGCCGGTAGCGGCCCACATGCTTCTCATTCTGGACCAGTAGGCCGGGAAAGTCGCTGATCGCGCTGGCGCCGAGGCCGATCACCGCGTCTCCCGGCGCCTCGGTGAAACCCTGGAAATTGCGGCGCAGGCGGCCGCCTGCGCTGGCAAGGGCGAGCGGATCGTCCGGCAGCGCGAAATGATCGAAGCCGATCGCGGCATAGCCGCCCTGCACGAACAGATCGTGGGCGAGCATGCTCTGTTCGAACCGCTCACCCGCATCGGGCAGGCTGTCGCCGTCGATCATCCGCTGGCGGGGCAGCAGAGCGGGCATATGGGCATAGCCGAACAGGGCGATGCGCGCGGGGCGGAGGCGCAGGGCGACCGATACGGCATCGGCCACGTCCCACAGAGCCTGGCCGGGCAGGCCGTACATCAGATCGAAATTGATGGCATCGATGCCCGCCGCGCGCAGCCAGCCCACCGCCGCCTCGATATGCTTCAGCGGCTGGAGCCGGTTGATGCGCCGCTGCACGTCGGGCGCGAAGGTCTGGACGCCAAGGCTCGCCCGGGTGACGCCGGCGGCGGCGAGCATGCCGACATAGGCTTCGTCCAGCGCGCGCGGATCGAGCTCCACCGCGATTTCGGCGCCGGGCGTGAGGCGGAACAGGGCGCGGATGCGGGCGAGGAGGGCGGCGAAGTCGGTCGCCGCAAGGCTGTTCGGGCTGCCGCCGCCGAAATGAACGACGATCACCCGGCCCGCGAACCGCGCCGCGACCGCCGCCATCTCCCGGTCCAGCGCCTCGACATAGGCGGAAAGGCGGCTTGCCTTGCCGAGCGCCTGGGTGTTGCAGCCGCAATACCAGCAGATCTGGCGGCAATAGGGGATGTGGACGTAGAGCGAGACCTGGGCGTCCGGCCCCAGCGCCACGATCGCCGCCGCCTGTTCCGCGCGGCCGACGCCGTCATGGAATTCGGCCGCCGTCGGATAGCTCGTATAGCGCGGCACGGACCGGGCCGCGAGATCGGGAAGATAAAGGTGCATGCCGCCCACCTGCCCTCGCGGGGCGCGCCGCGCCTTGATGACCGTCAAAATGCGCGTCTCCCCGGAAGATTTGAGCCGGATCAATGCCGCGCCCCGGACGGTGGCCTAGCCCGCCGCCATCTTCAATCGGGAGGGACACCCAATGCGTCTTAGAACAGCCCTTTGCTTCACCGCCGCGATGATCGCCGCGGCGCCGGCCCATGCCAAGGAAGGCGATCTTCTCGTCCGCCTGCGCGGCATCCTCGTCGCGCCCACCGAAAAGGCGGGGCCGGTCGAGCCCGGCTTTCCGGGCGGTTCGGTGTCGGTCGACAATGCGGTGATGCCCGAAGTCGACTTCACCTACATGCTGTCGCATCATATCGGCACCGAACTCATCCTCGCCACCACCAAGCATCACGTGTCGGGCACGGGCGACCTCAAGGCGCTTGGCCGCGTCGCCGGCACCTGGGTGCTGCCGCCGACCCTGACGCTGCAATATCATTTCACGCCGGATGCGCCGGTGCGCCCCTATGTCGGCGCCGGGGTCAACTACACGCTCTTCTATTCGGAAAAGGCGAGCGACTCGCTGGAAGGCGCGATCGGCAGCACTGACGTGAAGCTTGACGACAGCTTCGGCTACGCGCTGCAGGCCGGGCTCGATTTCGACCTCACCGACCGCGTCTTCGCCAATATCGACGTCAAATATATCGATATCGACACGACCGCGAAGCTCACCACCGGCGCGGCCGTCAACCGCGTCGACGTCAGCCTCGATCCGCTCGTCGTGGGCGTCGGCCTCGGCATGCGCTTCTGACCCGCCGGGCGGCGCAGCGCTTGACGAAGATCAAGGCCGCGCCGCCCCCGCCGCGGCAAAAGGGCCGCGAGGGAGAGGACCGCATGACCCACGATAAGGGTGAGGAAGAGGATGGCGGCATCGCGATCCTGCGATCGCGCTGCACATGATCGGCGAGCTGGAAATTGCCGGCATCGTCGCCGATCACGCCATGCTCCGCCGCCTCTGCGACGATCTCGAACTTATCGCCGACGCGCTTCCCGAATTGCCGGCCGCGGCGGAGGCGGAATTGTGCCGCGTCCGGCTGGAGGAATTCGTCCCCCTCCATTATCGCCGCGAGGAAAGGCTGTTCCAGGCGCTGTTCGACGGCGGCCCCCATCAGGCCTTGCGGCGCAGCCTGTTCGCCGAAATCCGCGCGGCCCACCTGCTCGACAATGTCCATGCCCAGGATCTCGCCGCCGCTTTGTCGCAGGTCACCGCGCGGCCCGTGCAGCCGGAAACCCTCGCCTACATGCTCCGCTGCTTCTTCGATGGTTGCCGCCGCGCCATGGCGTTCGAGACGCTGGCGATATTGATGCTGGGCGAAGGGCGGCTGACGGCGGAGGCGCGGGAAATGCTGCTCGAAAGTCTCGCCACCCCGCGCGGCGGCGCCTAGGCGGCCTCCGCCCGCATTTCCAGCGCGTCCCTGTCCGCCACCGCCATCGCCCGCGCGCCTTTCAGCCGGATGACCCCCGCGCTCTTGAGGCGGGTGAGCTGGCGCGACACCGTCTCGATGGTGAGGCCAAGGACGTCGGCGATCTGGCCGCGTGTGAGCGGCAGGTCGAAGGCTTCGCCCTCCCCGCCCTCAGGCGCGAAGCGGTCGGCCATTTCCAGGAGGAAGCCCGCGATCCGCTCCTCGGCCGAACGGCGGGCGAGCATCAGCATCCGCGCGCGGGCGTCGTCCAGCGCGGTGAGCGCCGCGCGGAACAGGCGCCTTTCCATGTCCGCATGGGCCGAAAGAAACTGCTCGAAGCTTGGGCGCGGGAACAGGCAGAGTTCGACGTCGGTCAGGGCCGATACGGTCACTTCCGCCCGGTCCTCCGCATAGAGGCGCCCGACGAAATCGGACGGGTAGAGAAGGCCGACGATCTGCTCGCGCCCGCCCGCCGTCGCTGCGGAGAGTTTCAGCATGCCGGATATCAGCATGCCGCAGGAAAGGCTTTCATCGCCCGCCCAACTGAGCGCCTGCCCGCGTTCGAGCCGCTGCTTCCGGCCAAGGGCGTTCAACGCGGCAAGCCCGGCTTCGTCGACGCAGCCGCAGGCGGCGCGCGACCGGACGGGGCAGGCAAGGCAGGTGCGGGCCGGATGCAGGGAAGGCGGCGCGCCGTCCTGGCCCGCCGCCTCCGCCGCTCCCGCAAAAGCGGTGTCAGTCAAGGCCCGCCTCGTCCCCCTCATGCGGCAGGTGGAATTCGTGCCACATGCCGTTGAGGATGCCGAAGGCGACGGCGAGGCCGAGGCCGAGAACCCAGGTGAAATACCACATGGCCTTGTCTCCTGATCAATAAAGGTCGGGGTTGGTTGC
>DATDNN010000105.1:0-9451 GCA_036518255.1 Allosphingosinicella sp.
CCACGGCGGCGCAGGACGGCTGGAAACGGAGTTGCGCGACGTTGGCTTCACCGCGCGCGTCACCCTGCCCTGGAAACAGGCGTTGCGGTCGGCCGCCGCGAACGATGCGGCGCAGGACGCCCGCACCGTGGCTCCCGGCCGCTGAGGGCTGGCATCGTGCCGCAAGCCGCCGGAGCGGAGCGGCCCCCCTATCCTCGAAAATGGCTGCATCTGACGCTCGCCGTCTGGGGCGGCTCCTTCTTCGTTCTCGGCGGCTATCCGATCGCGGTCCTCGGCCGCAGCCTGGAATGGTGGTTCCTGTTGTGGCTGCCGCTCGTCGTGCTGAGCGGCGCGGGCCTCAGCATCCTGCTGTCGCGCGCGGTGCTGCGTATCGAACGGCTGCACTGGACGGCGCAGCTGTTCGGGATCCTCGCTCTGCTCATCCCGGTCAGCCTCACCCAGGCGGCGATCGATCACTTTCTCTGGGGGATGTTCCGCCGCCTCTCCGATCCCGCCTATCATTCCGATCCCGCGAGCGGCATCGGCTTCAATCTCCTCATCTATATCTGGATCTTCGGCCTTTACGTCACCGGGCTCAAATTCCTGCTCCTCCTACAGCGGGCGCGGGAGCGGGATGCCGAGATCGCGCGGGTGAGGGCCGCGGCGGGCCGGGCGGAGCTCGCCGCACTGCGTTATCAGGTGCAGCCCGATGTCCTTTTCACCACCCTCTCGTCGGCCACCGAAATGGTGGAAAATGGCCGGCCCGCCGAGGCCGCCGAGCTGATCGACCGGCTGTCCGGCTTCATGCGCGGCCAGCTTGCCGCCGATGCGGAAGGCGGCACCACATTGGGCGCGGAGCTGGACGCGCTCGACGCGTTCGTGGCGCTGGAGCGGACGCGTTCGGGGGCCGAGATCGAACTGGACCTCGACTGCCCCGAGGAGCTGGAGGAATTGAGCGGCCCCGCCTTCCTGCTGCAACCGTTGATGGAAGTGCGCCTGCGCCATGTTCTCGAACTGCCGCCGGAGACCCTTCACATTCGTGTGACGGTGACTGGCCGGCGGAACCGGCTGCGGCTTACGGTGCTGGATGACGGCCCCTCCCAGCCGGAGGCGGATTTCGCGCAAGTGGCGGGCCGTTTCCGCCGGCTCGACATGCAGGATGCCGATCTGCGGATCGATACGCGCGGCCCCTTCCTGGCGGAATTCGATCTGCCGCTTCAATAATCCTTCGACACGCGGACGCTGGCGCTGTGGCGGCCGATGGTCGAGACGCTTGACAGCAGGGAAAGCCAGCGGGTGATCTGATATTCGATCCGCGTCGCCGAATAGCCGCGCCCGTCCGTCACCACCTCCACATAGAAACGCCTGCCGAGATATTTGCCGGCGGCGAGCGCGGTCCCCTGCCCGGTCACCACATCGGCCGGAAGAATGCGCAGGCGATCGAGCCCCACGGCCGATCGCACCGCATTGATGGGATCGAGCCCGCCGCCCGGATTGTTGAGCGCGGTGACAGCGGCGGCGAGCTGCAAGGCTTCCGGCGCGGACAGGTTGGTGATCGACGTGCCGAACAGCAGGCGGCTCAAAAGCTCGTCCTGCGGCAAGGCGGGTGTGCTGGTGAAGGCGATGTCGGGATGAAGGCCGCTGCCCGTCACGCGGATCGTGGCGTTGAGGCCCTGAACGCTGCCCTGCGCGACGATATCGAGATCGGGGTCGGGCGGGCTGTTGCCGGTGAAGCGGATGACGCCCCGGTCAAGTTCGAAGGTGCGGCCCGCGAAATCATAGCTGCCGCGCACGAGATCGGCGCGTCCTGAAATACGGGGCGCCGTCACCGTCCCCTGGATATCGAGGTTCGCGCTCCATTCGCTGGAGATGCCGAGGCCCGTCACCTGCAAGCCGCGCCGCGCCTTCACCGCCACGTCGAACCGCCACGGGCTCGGGGGGGGCGCCGCGCTCCACTGGTCGGCGCGCCCGTTCACTTCGGTGACCGGAAGATGCGGCACCTGGGCGGCGGCGGTCGCGCTGCCGAGGCGGAAAAGGCCGCTGTTGAGATCGAGATCGCCGGAAATGACGCCGCCCGACCCGTCGGACTGGATGCGGAGGGGGCCGGTCACCCGCGCCTTGATATCGTCGCGGTCGATCAGCTGCGCCGAGCGGGCGTCGAGCGTAAGATCGATGCCGACCCCGCGCGCGGAAAGGAGGAAGGAGCCGCGGCCCGACACCCGGCCCTCATTCTTGGTCGTGCCGCTGAAGCGATCGAGAAGCAGGCGCGAACCGTCGAAGCGGCCAGAGGCGGCGATATTCTGGACGACCGTGCCGGTGACCGCGCTTTCGAGGCGCGCCTGCTGGGCCTGGAGCGATCCGCGGATCACGGGCTCGTTGAGCGTCCCCCCAAAGTCCGCGCCCACGGCGACGGGACCGGAGAGGCTGAACAATTCGACGCCCGTCAGGCCCCAGAGCGTATCGGCGGGGCCGGTATAGCGGAGCTGCGCGAAAAGCGGCGCGGCGGCGAGCCGGTCGACGAGGGCGCCACCGGCGGGAAGCGGGGCGAGCCGCATCTGCGCGCGGCCGATCACCTTGCCTTCGCTCGCCGCCACAGCGCGAAGCGCGGCGTTGCCGCCTTCGAGCTTCGCCGCGACGCCAAGGTCGATTGGCTTGGACGAGAGCACGATGCCGGAGCGGTTTACGCCCTTGATGCGAAGATCGAGCGCCCCGCTCGGCGCGCTGCCGTCGGCGGGCACGCTGTAGCGGACGTTGCCCGACGCCGTGCCGCCAAGGCCGAGGTCCGGATAGGCCATGTCGAGGATCGACAGCGGCATGGCAGTGAGCGCCGCGTCGAAATCGGTGCGCCGCGAATGGAAGAGACCCGAAACGCGGGCGCTGCCCCCGGCAAAGGACAAAGCGGTGGGTGCGAGGCGCCAGCCATCGCCTTCCCGCGTCAGCACCGCGGGCGTGGTGAGTTCCGCCGGACGGCGGTCGATCGTGCCCTTGCCGGAAATGCGGATGGTGCCAGGCGCCACATCGGCGACGCCGAGCAGCGAGAAGGCCCGGCCCCGGCTCCCTGCGACGTTCACGCGCACCTGACCGCTCCCGCCCCTGAGGCTCGCCGAGGCGCTGAGATTGGCGAGCGACACGGCGCCGCGCGACAATCCGCGCGCCTCCAGGGTCGCTTCCACCGACGTGCCTGCGGGATCGAGCAGGATGACGCCGTTGAGGCGCCCGCTGCGGATCGCGGTCGCGGGTGGTCCGGCAAAGCGCGCCTGGTTGGCGGCGAGGCGCGCCTCGATCCGCTGGATGTTTCCGGCCGGGCGGAACAGCAGCCGCCCGCTTATGCCGCCGCCCGCCACGTTGAGCTCGCCGGTAAAGCCCCCGGGATCGGAGCGGAGAGCGCCGGTCGCGGTGGTGCCGGATATCGTGACCGCCGTCACCAGCGTGGCCGCCCCGCCCTGCGGCAGGAGAATCGCGCCGTTGGCCGTGAACGGCCCGAGCGCCGATCCGCCCTCGGCCCGATAGCCGAAGCCCGCAGCGGTGGGATCGAGATCGAGGCGCACGTCGGTAAGCCCGAGCGCCGCGTTCGGCCGCTTGAACCGCAGGGCGAGCCTGGGCCGGTCGATCGCGCCGTCGAGGCGCATCGCGAACGGCCCATATTGCGCCTGCTTGCCCGCCCCTTCGATGAAGAAGGTGCCGTCGCGGCGGCGATAGCCATTGCCGTCGATGGCGATGGCGGGTGCGCGCAGGCGCAGGTTGCGGAAACGGATGATGCCGTCCACGCCCCGCACCAGGTCCGTTTCGATGCGCGGCAGCCCTCCGGCGAGCGAGAGCAGGAATTTGTTGTCGAGGCGGCGCACTAGCGCACGCCCCTTGCCGGTGACGAGCGTGCCCCGGCCGCCCGGGCCCGGCACCACCTTCAACTCGCTCGTCACGTCGACGATGCCGAGGCCCGGGATGTAATAACGGGTAAGGCCGCCTGAAAGGACGACGTCGTAGCGGCCGGTGACGAGATCGACGAGCAGACTGAGCTTGCCCTTCAATTTGTCCGAGGTGAGCGCGAGGCCATCGCCGGTCAGTTGCTTGGCCGTGACCTTGAGCAGCCCTTCGACCTTCAGGTTCCCCAATATGCCGCCCGCTACCGATCCGACGCCGGTCACCCGCCGCGCGGTGAAGCGCACCGGCACTGTGACGGGCGCCTTGCTGAACTGGCCCCGCCCTTCGGCGCGTACATCCTCGAACCCCGTCTGGTCGAAGGCGATGCGGGGGGCCGTGGCGCGATAGGCGAAGGTCGCGCTGTTGAACGGCCCGTTCAGCACGGCGGCGAGGCGGACGCGGTTGCCGGTCATGTTCGGGAAGAGGGCGGGCGGGCGGAGGAGGTCGGCGCCGATCCGCACATTGTCGAATCCGCTCCCCGCGAGATCGACCACGCCCGCCGCCTCCACCTTCAGAGCCGCGGAGCGAACCGAAAGCCGTCCGTCGAAGCGGCGATCGGCGAGCGTGCCGCCGCCCTCAACCGCGATACGCGGGCTGCTCAGGCGGGCGAGCTTGCCCTTGAGGAAGGGTGCGGGCGCAAGCAGGCCAGACAGCCCATAGCGTCCCGACCGCGCCTCCAGCCGGAGGTCCGCGACGGGCCGGTTCGAAAGGCGCAGCTGCCCCCGCCCCTTCCACGCCGCCCAGCGGCCGTCGCCGGTGACCGTCAGCTGGATCGGGCGCTTCGTTCCGACCAGTGCGCCCGCGAGGCTGTTCTCCGGCGCGGAGAGACGCACCTCGACATCGAAGCGGTCGCGATCCGGCTCGGCATCGAGCAGCAGGGTGAGCCTGTCGCCGTCCTTCAGCGCCGCCGCCAGATCGACGAGCGCGCGGCCCGACCGTATGTCGACGCGCGCATTGACTGATCCGGCCCGCGCCTGTCCGGTCACCGCCTTGGCAACCCGCAGTTCGTCGACGCGCAGCCTGTCGATCCAGATATCGAAAGACGGAAGGATCGGCCCCGGCTTCTCGCTTGGGCGGAGCTTGGGAAGCCGTTCCAGCGTCAACCGCTGCGCCCTCGCCGTGTTGATCTGCAGGCGGTTCGCGAACCAGCCGATCGGCTCCCAATCGAGCGCGATTTCCGGGGAATGGAGGAACAGTCCCTGTGGATCGTAGAGGCGCACGTCTTTGAGGCGCGTCTCGCCCCAGATCGATCCTTCGATGCGGCCGATGCGGATGCGCAGGCCCGAAGGGGGCGCCTGGGCCGCGATTTCGCTTGCAATGAAGCGATGCCCCGCCTCCGTGTCGAGATAGACGAGGAAGGCGGCTACCCCAAGCAAGGCGGCGACGAACAGCCCGAAGAACAGGCGCCCGATCCGGACGAGCGGGTGCGCCCGCCGCCGTGGCCGGATCGCCACCCCCTCGCCCCCCGCCTCGGTCAAAAGGCCTGCCCCAGCGACACATAGACGGCGATGCGGTTGTCGCCCGGCTCGGGATCGAGCGGCGTTCCCACGTCCACCCGGATCGGGCCGAAGCTGGTGTGATAGCGCACGCCGAGGCCCGCGCCGAAACGCAGGCTCGCAACATCGGGTAGCGGTGAGGTGTAGATATTGCCCGCATCCACGAACGGCACGATGCTGAGGCTGTTGTTGAACAGCGGCACCCGCACGCGCGCCTCCAGCGAGAACTCCGCGAGGCTGCGGCCACCGATCGGATCGTCGAACACAGGATCGCGGGGCCCGAGCGCCTGATAGCCATAGCCGCGCACCGATCCGCCGCCGCCCGCATAGAAGCGGCGGGACGGCGCGATCCGGTCGCGGCTCGCCCCGAATATAGTGCCGAGCCGGGTGCGCCCGGCGATCACCACCCGTTCGCTCACCGGCTGGTAGAAGCTGCCGTCGACCTGGACGCGGGAATAGCCGAAGGCGCCATTCTGCAAGGACAGTTCGGGCGAGAAGCGGCCCGCGAGGCGGAAGCCGCTGGTGGGATCGAGCAGGTCGTTCGATCCGTCATAGCTGAGGCCCGCGGGCAGCGCGCCGATGAAGAAGGTGCGGCTGCGCTGGGTGCCGGTATCGATATCGACGTCCCGCTCGTCGGAGGCGAGCAGTTCGGCGCCCGCGAACCAGGTCCAGGTCTTCTGCCAGATGAGGTTCGACTGCCGCTCGATATTGCCGGACAGCGTGAAGGTATGCGCTTCATAGGCATCGCGGCTGGTGTGCGTTGCGGCGACGAGCGCGTTCAGCACCTGGTCGCGGCGGCGGAAATTGCCGCGGCGGAGCGAAGCCGACAGCACCTGCTCGCGCGTGCCCGCAACACCACGGAAGGTGACGGCGCCCTCGGGCGGCAGCAGGTTGCGGTGCTGCCAGCTCGCCTCCAGCCGGAAGCCTTCGCCGGTACCATAGCCAAGTTCCCCGGCGATGGTTCGCATCGGCGCTGGCTCGAGCCCCACGGCGACATCCACGCGGCCCGTGGCGGGGTTGTCGACCGGGCGGATGTTCACCGTGGAGACGACCCCCGTCGCCACCAGCGCGCGGCGCAGATCCTCGATCAGCGAACGGTCATAGGGATCGCCGGGATCGAAGCGGGCGATGGTATCGATGTGGCGGGCGGAGAAGAGCGGGTTGCCTTCCACGAGGATCTGTCCGAACCGCCGCTCGCCATTGGGCGTCACGGGCAGGACGAGCGTGGCGGTGCGCGTGTCGTGATCGACGGTGATATCGAGATCGCCGACCTTGGCGAAGGCATAACCCTCCTGCCCCAGCGCGACGCGAAGCGCGGCCTCGCCCGCCGTCACGGCAGCGGCATCCACCGGGTCTTCCGCCTTCACGCCGAAGGCGGCGCGCAGGCGCGCTTCGTCCGCGCCCGTTGCCGCCTCAAGGCCGGGCAGGCGCACGTCGGAAAAGCGGTAGAGCGCTCCCGGCTCCGCCTCGAGCAGGACGAGTACCCGGCCGCCCGAACCCGGCTCCGCCCGCGCCTCCACGGTCGCATCATAATAGCCCTGGGCGCGCAGCAATTCGGCGAGCAAGGCGGCATCCTCCTCAGCCCGGCGGTCGATCTGCGCGGCATTGGCGGGATCGCCCCTGTTTGCTTCTAGCACAGAGAGCTGGGCGAATTGCTGGCGGATCGCGGCCGCATCGAGGCCGTCCAGCCCGTTTATGGTGACGGTATAGCTCCGCTCGGCAGCGGCATCGCCGGTGGCCGCCGTCTGACCTTCCGGATTGGCTTCGCCTTCCAGCCCCTCAATGTCCGGCCAGTCGACGCCAAGGTCCGGCAGCGGTTCGAGCGGCGCGGAAGGATCGAGCGGCGTCTGCGCCGCATCGATGCTCCCCGCCTCCTGAGCCAGGGCCGTCCCGTGACAGAAAAAAAGGGCTGTCGCGACCGCGAGGGCCGCCACCTGCCGCCCCGCAGCGACTTGCAACATAAGGGCGATGGTAACCGCAGGCGGCCTGCGCCGCTAGACGGGAATGTGCGGGTGGACGCTGGTATCGGAGCACCGGACCTGCCATGAGGTCGCCATGGCTCAAACTCCGTCCAAAGCGCCGCGTTCGGCGGGCGCCCTCCTCGCCCTTTCTATCCTCGCAGGCGCGATCGTCGGCCTGTTCCTCGGCCAGCCCAGCATCGGCTTCCTCGCCGGGCTTGGCATCGGGATTGTTGTGACGCTGCTCGTATGGCTGCTGGACCGCAGGAAGAGCGGCGGTTCCGGCACCCCTCTGGGCTGACCCTTCAGCGCAGCTGGCGCCCCACCCAGACGACGCGGCCGACAATATCGACGTCGGCGAAAGCGCAATCGGGCCAGCTCGGATAAGCGGGATTGTCGCTCATTATCGACAGGCGCTTCAACGCCGGATCGACGGCAAGCCGCTTCACCACCAGCATGCCGTCCATGCGCAGCACATAGATGCCGTCGCGCAGGCGCAGGGCGGCGTCGGCCCCGTCGACCAATATCTCGTCCCCGTCCGCCAGCGTCGGCACCATCGAATCGCCTTCGACCCGGATCATCGAAAGCCGTGACGCCTCGCCGCGCGTCAGGCGGCGCAGCCAGGCGCGATCGAAGCCTAGCAAAGATCGGGCGCGCTCATCGTCCGCGAAAGCGCCCGGCCCCGCCGAAGCGCCGATATCGAGACGCGGCACGACGATGAGATCGTCCGTCGCCGGCACCGGCCTCGCCGGCCCGCCGAGCGCCGTTTCCGGTACGCCGAAATAGGCGGCCAATACGCGGCGGTCCTCCTCTGACAGGCGCCTGGGCGTGCCGCGCTTGATAAACTGCTGGATATAAGCCGCATTGCGGCCGATGAGCCGCGACAGGGCGGCATAATCCTCCCCCCTCTCTTCGATCAGCCGTTCCAGCGCCGCGCGTGCATCGATCATCATTCATCCCATACGGATAGGATTTTTCCTAGACAAGTAGGAAATTGCCTATGAGAACATATCAGGAACAACGATGAGTCGAAAGGACGATCATGGGCACGATCTTGAGGAGAGTAGAAAAATATCTGCGCCATACGAACACGCCTGCCACCCGCTTTGGGCGCGAGGCGATGCGCGATCCCCGGCTGGTGCTGGACATGCGCAACGGACGCGAGCTTCGCACGGCGACGGCGGCGCGCCTCACCGCCTATCTCGACGCGCTGGAAGGGCGCGCGGGAGGCCGGGCATGATGCAGCCTTTCCTGCGCGACGCATCGACTGAGATCCTCCGCGCGATCCGCAAGCGGGCCGGTAAGGCCAGTCTGACGGTCGAGGATATTCGCAGCCGCCCTTGGGCCAGCGCGACCTTTTCAGGCGCGCGGCACCGGGTTGCCTTTCGGCTGGAAGGGCCGGATGCGGAAGACCATGCGGCCGCCTTCCTCGTCGGCATCGAAGCGGCGGAGTTCAGCCTGCGCGGTCATATCCTCGCCGACATTCGCGTCGCCGGGCGCGATGATGGTGGAGAAAATGGCGTCCGCATCGAGCTGGAGGCGCTGACGGTCGAGGATGCCTAAATGCCGGGCGCGGAAAACGCGCCACGGCATCAATTTCATCAAGTCCGTCTCGAAGAATCTCAGGCCGGAATGCCCGCCTCCGCATGTTCGACCAGCTTGATGAAAGCCTCGGTAAAGGCCGGAATGTCGTCGGGTTTGCGGCTGGTGACGAGATTGCCGTCGATGGCGGCCTCGCGGTCCACCACGTCGGCGCCGGCATTCCTAAGGTCCGTGCGGACGGAAGGCCAGCTGGTGACAGTGCGGCCGCGCACCGCATCCGCCTCGACGAGCAGCCAGGGGCCGTGGCAGATGGCGCCCACCGGCTTGTCCGCGTCCATGAAATCCCGGACGATCCGGACGGCCTGTTCGTCCATGCGGAGCTTGTCGGGGTTCTTGGTGCCGCCGGGAAGAAGGAGGGCGTCATAATCGTCGGCCCGCACGTCGCGGATCGCGGCGTCGGCCGATACGGCCCCGCCTTTGTCGCCCTTTATCTCCCGCTTCTCCGGCGCCGCGAGAGTGACGTCGGCGCCCTTGTCGATCAGGGTCTGGCGCGGG
>DATDNN010000106.1:0-12066 GCA_036518255.1 Allosphingosinicella sp.
TGAAGCCAAGGGCGGCGCGGTCCCTGGCTTCGAGCGCGGCTTGCAGGTCGTCCGCCGTCCAGCTGCCGCGCCCGACCAGTTCCAGGCATCCAACCATGGAGCGGACCTGATGATGGAGGAAGGAGCGCGCCGCCGCCTCCACCTCGATGACGTCACCCGAGGCGCGCACCTCCAGGCGATCCAGCGTCTTCAGCGGGCTTTCCGATTGGCAATGGGCCGAGCGGAAGGTGGTGAAATCGTGCCGCCCGACAAGCCGCTGGGCGGCGTCGTGCATGGCCTCCGCATCGAGCGGCACCTTTACATGCCAGGCCCGGCCCGCATCGAGCGCGAGCGGCGCGCGGCGATTGACGATCCGGTAAATGTAGCGGCGGCCGATACAGCTGAAGCGGGCATGCCAGTCGTCCGGCGCCTCCTCAGCTTGTAGGATCGCGATGGGGAGGGGGCGGAGCTTCGCGTTCAGCCCTTCGGACAGGCGAAAGGCGCCGATCGGCCGTTCGATATCGACATGGGCGACCATCGCCCGGGCATGGACGCCGGCATCGGTCCGTCCGGCGGCGTGGAGCACTGCTTCCTCGCCGGTGATGGCGAACACCGCCTCCTCGATTGCCTGCTGTACGGAGGGACCGTGGCTCTGCCGCTGCCATCCCATGAAGGGGCGGCCGTCAAATTCCACGGTGAGGCGGAACCGGGTCATGCGAGCCGCGTTCCAGCCGGGATATCGAAGCCGCGAAGCAATTCGTCTGGCGTCATGACGCCACGCCCTGCGCGCTGCACGAGCCTGGGCGCAAGGGCGCCAGTTCCGCACGCTATCGTCAGCCTCCCGTCGAGCACCGTGCCGGGTTCGCCTTGCGCATCGACCGGATCGGCGGCGAGGATCTTCACGCGTTCCCCCTGCGCTTCGAAAAAGGCGCCAGGCATCGGATTGAACGCCCGCACCTGACGCTCCACCGCCTCCGCGCTTTGCGAGAAATCGATCCGCGCCTCCTGCTTCTCGATCTTGGCGGCGTAGGTGATGCCATCCTCCGGCTGCGGCGTGGGAGAGAGGGTGTCGATCTGCGCTAGCACCTTCACCATCAGCGCCGCGCCCATGCACGCCAATTCGTCTGTCAGTTCGCCAGCCGTCTTCCGATCCACCGGCGTTTCGCCCTTAAGGTACATGGGACCGGTATCGAGGCCCTTCTCCATGCCCATGATGGTGACCCCGGTCGTCTCGTCTCCGGCGAGGATCGCCCTCTGCACCGGCGCCGCGCCGCGCCAGCGCGGGAGGAGGGAGCCGTGGACGTTGAGGCAGCCATGCCTCGGCGCTTCGAGGATCGAGAGAGGCAGGATGAGGCCGTAAGCGGCCACCACCGCGACATCGAGGTCCAGATCGCTGAACGCCGCCCGCGCCTCTTCATCGCGCAGGCTGAGCGGCGTGCGCGTTTCGATTCCGAGCGCCTCGGCCCTGGCCTGGATGGGAGAGGGGCGCAGCGCCTTGCCCCGGCCCGCGGGACGCGGCGGCTGGCTGTAGACGGCGATGACGTCATGTCCGGCCGCGACAAGGGCGTCGAGCGTGGGGACGGCGAAATCGGGGGTTCCCATGAAGGCGATGCGCATGGCTTATGCCATAGAAGCTCCTTTGCGCTTGGCAAGCAGGGCCTCGACCCCATATGCGGGGCGCATGGCTTCTCCCGAGATCGAGGCGTTGACGCAGGCGCTGGCGCGGCTTCCCGGCCTTGGCCCCCGTTCCGCGCGCCGGGCCGTGCTCCACCTGCTCAAGAAGCGTGAGGTCGCACTGGCGCCCCTTCTGCGCGCCCTGGAGCAGGTGAACGAAAGGCTCGCCGTCTGTTCCACCTGCGGCAATGTCGACACGACCGACCCCTGTTCGATCTGCGCCGATCCGCGCCGCGACACCCGCTTGCTCTGCGTGGTGGAGGAAGTGTCGGACCTTTGGGCGCTTGATCGATCGCGCCTCTTTCCCGGCCTTTTTCATGTGCTTGGCGGGCGTCTTTCAGCCTTGGAGGGAATTCGGCCCGAAGATCTCGGCATAGACCGGCTTGTTGGGCGGGTCGCGGCGGGCGGCATTGACGAGGTGGTCCTTGCCATGAACGCGACGCTCGAAGGGCAGACCACCGCCCATTATCTTGCCGAGCGGCTGGAAAATTATCCGATCCGCCTCACCCAGCTTGCGCACGGCCTGCCGGTGGGCGGGGAGCTCGACTATCTGGATGAAGGAACGCTGGCCCAGGCGCTCCGGGCGCGACGGCCGGTCGCTTAGGCGCTTGACCGGACAGGCGCGTCTTCCTACCTCACCGCCATGGCCATCCTGACGATCATCGAAACGCCCGATCCGCTGCTGCGGCAAATCTCTTCGCCCGTCGAAGCGGTGACCGACGAGACGCGCGCTCTGATCGCGGACATGATCGAAACCATGTATGCCGCCCACGGCATCGGCCTGGCCGCCATCCAGGTGGGAGTCGCCAAGCGCATTCTCGTCATCGATCTCCAGGAACCGGAGGAAGAGGGCGGCGAGCCGGTGAAGAAGCCGATGGTTTTCATCAACCCCGAAATCCTTTCGGAATCCGAAGAACTTCAGGTCTATAACGAAGGCTGCCTGTCGGTGCCGGAGCAATATGCGGAAGTGGAACGCCCGGAGCGTATCCGCGCCCGCTGGCTCGACGAGAAGGGCGAAGCGCATGAGGAGGAGTTAGACGGGCTCCTCGCGGTCTGCCTCCAGCACGAAATGGATCACCTGAACGGCATTCTCTTCATCGATCACCTGTCGCGCCTGAAGCGCGACATGCTACTGAAGAAGCTCGCAAAGGCTCGCAAGATCGCCGCATAAGCGATTGAATATGCTAATCTGAGCCGCAGAAAATCAGGCCCTTATTGCCGAGTAGGCTGGACTCGACGAGCATGGCTTTGGCGCTCTCCGCGAAACGGAGCGTAATGGGCCCCGCCTCCTTGCCGCACTGAAGTAGGGCGTCGTAGCCGCCGGGAACCATCCGCACATTGGATATCCGGCAGGAGCGGCCTTCCGCTTCCACGCTTTCGCGCCGGAACAGCCAAGGCGAGGCCGAGCAGGAGGCCACGTTCTGCGCCCATCGTCCGGCATAGCGGGCGGAGCCGCCGGGCGGAGGGAGGCTTTCCCCCGGAGACGGCGGATCCGCGGTACAGCCCGGCAGCGCGGCGAAAAGGAGGAGGGCGAGGCGCTTCACAGCGCTTCCACCGCCGCCCGGCAGTCGTCCGCGCATTCCCGGCACATTTCGGCGCAGCGGCGGCAATGATCATTGTCGTGCCGCGCGCATTCTTCCGCGCAAACATCGCAGGCGGTGATGCAAAGCTGGAGCATTTCGCGGAGAACCACTTCATTGGAGCCCGTCCGCCGCGTCGCCACGCGGTAAGTCGCCTCGCATATGTCCGCGCAGTCGAGGCAGGTGCGGATGCACTGGCGCATGTCCATCCTCTCCGCCACGCACGCATCCGCGCAGCTGTTGCAGATCGCGGCGCAGAACATGGCGTGGCGGACCGCCTGGGCCAGAGGCTCATTGAGATTTCCGGCGACATCGGGATGGGCCGCGATCATCTTGGCGATGGACATGGGTTCCTCTCCTTTCCGCCACGAACGGCAAGGGGCGGACGGGGTTCCGCCTTTATCCGGCTTTGCGGGGCTTGAGCCCGGTGACAAACCGCTCTAGGTTCGCTTTTCGTTCCTATCGGGGAAGTCCAATGGATCCGTTTACCCTGCTCTCGATCCTGTGCGCATTGCTCGCCGGCCTTGCCGCCGGCTGGTTCGCGGGTAATCGCCAGGCGGCCGCGCTGCGGCAGGACAGAGACGCGCGGCTCGAGGATTTCCGGAAGGCGATTACCGATCTTGCCGGGGCGGAGGAGCGGGCGAAGCAGGTTCCGGCCCTACAGGAAGAGCTGATGCGGGTACGTAGCGCGGCGCAGCAGGCACAGACCGAGCTTGCCCGCATTGGCGCCGCCCAGGACGAGCGCGAGCGCGCCTATGAAGCGCGGCTTGCGGAACTCAAGGAAGCGCGCGAGGCCCTGTCCGCGCAGTTCAGCGAGGTGGGCGGGAAGCTCCTCGGCGAGGCGCAGAAGCAGTTTCTGGAACGCGCCGATGCCCGCTTCAACCAAGCGGGCGAAACCAGCGAGGCCAAGCTGAAGGCGCTGCTCCAGCCGGTCGAGGCGACGCTCAAGCGCTATGAGGAAGGCCTCTCCCGCGTCGAGAAGGAGCGGGTCGACCATTATGCGGGGCTGCGCGAGGCGGTGGAGCTGGTCCGGGCGGGCCAGAGCCAGGTACGGGACGAAACCGCGCGGCTGGTGAATGCCCTGCGTTCGAGCCCCAAGGCCCGCGGGCGCTGGGGGGAACAGTCGCTTCGCAACGTCCTCGAGCAAGCGGGCCTGTCGCCGCATGCCGATTTCCAGTCGGAAGTGTCGGTGGATACGGAGGATGGCCGCCTTCGCCCGGACGTGATCGTCAATCTACCCGGCGGGCGGAAGATCATCATCGACGCCAAATGCTCACTCAACGCCTATCTAGACGCTTCGGAAGAGGTGGATGAGGCGCTGCGGGCGGCGCACCTCAAGGCGCATGCCGGGTCCATCCGCAACCACGCGATGCAGCTCGGCGGCAAGGCCTATTGGCAGCAATTCGGCGACGCCGCCGACTATGTCGTCATGTACATTCCGGGCGAACATTTCCTCACCGCCGCGCTCGAGCAGGATGACGGCTTGTGGGAATGGGCGTTCGAGCGACGGGTTTTGCTGGCGACGCCGACCAATCTCGTCGCCATTGCCCGCACCGTCGCCAGCGTCTGGCGGCAGGAAAAGCTGGCCGAGGAAGCTGCCGAGATCGCCCGCCTCGGCAAGGAGCTCCACGCTCGTCTCGCGACGATGGGCGGCCATGTCGTGAAGCTCGGCCGCAACCTCGAACTCGCGACCGGCGCCTATAACAGCTTCGTCGGCAGTCTCGAAAGCCAGGTGCTGACGCAGGCCAGGCGGTTCGAGACGCTCGAAGTCTCGGGCGGCGGGAAGGAGATCGAGGCCCTGCCGGTGGTCGACACCATGCCCCGGCCGCTCACCAAGCTGAGCGATAACACAGCCGAGGCGGCGGAATAGAGACGTGGCTAAAGGAGAGGCGAATGACGGAACGGATGAGCGGCGGCTGCGCGTGCGGACGGGTGCGTTACGAGGCCGAGGTTGAAAATGACGAGGCCTATCTCTGCCATTGCCGCATGTGTCAGAGGGCGACGGGCAGCATCTCGATCGCCTTCAAGAATGTGAAGAAGGCGAATGTCAGTTGGGAAGGGGAGCCGGACTGGTACCAGTCCTCGCCGATCGCGCAGCGCCCCTATTGCGCGGCGTGCGGCACCTCGCTCGGCTTTGCTTTTCCGGACAGCGAGAATATGGACCTGACCGTGGCCTCGTTCGACGATCCGTCGCGCTTCCGGCCCGTCCACCATTTCGGCGCGGAGAGCATGCACCGCGCCTGGCTCAACACCGAAGGCCTGCCGGAAATCCGCACGGAAGAACATCAGGGCCTCGTAGACCGCTGGATGAAGATTGTTGGCAAGCTTCCCGAATAGGCCGTCATGCCGGGCTTGACCCGGCATCCATGAACATAATCTATCCGGAAAGTCCGTGCTCATGGACCCCGGATCAAGTCCGGGGTGACGAAGAATGGACGTTCTGACACATTACTTCCAGGGCCAAGACGGCACGCGCCTGGCCTATCGTGAAATGGGGGAGGGGCGGCCCGTCCTCCTCATTCACGGCTATTTCTCGAACGCGTTCGTGAACTGGATCCGCTACGGCCATGCCGCCCGCATCGCGGCGGAGGGCTTCCGGGTCATCATGCCGGATCTGCGCGCGCATGGAGAGAGCGACAAGCCGCACGATCCCGCCGCCTATCCGCGCGATATCCTGGCCGACGACGGCCTGGCCCTCGTCGCGCATCTCGGCCTGACCGATTACGATCTCGCCGGCTACTCGCTTGGCGGGCGGACGGCCGTGCGCATGCTCGCCAAGGGCGCGCGTCCCCGCCGCGCCGTGCTTTGCGGCATGGGTCTCGACGGCATTCTCGATACCGGCGGGCGAGGCGGCTATTTCCGCAACGTCCTCACCCACCTCGGCACCTTCCCGCGCGGCTCGTCCGAATGGATGACGGAGGCGTTTTTGAAAACAACCGGCGGCGACCCCGAAGCGCTGCTCCGCATCCTCGACACGTTCGTCGACACGACGCGCGAAGAGCTTGCCGCGATCGCCTGCCCGACATTGGTCGTCACCGGCGTGGATGACGACGACAATGGTTCGGGCGCCGCTCTGGCCGATGCGATACCGGGTGCGCGCTTCCAGGCGATTCCCGGTAACCATATGAGCGCAGTCACGAAACCCGAATTGGGCGAAGCGATCGCGGCCTTTCTCGCGGCTTGACGTTACGGGGCGCGCGGGTTCAGAACGGCGCCGACCTCACAACCAAGAAGGATGCTCATGAAAGCCACGATCACCGCCGTTTCGGCTGCGGCGCTTGCCGTCTGCCTCGCCTTTTCGGCCCCCGCTACCGCCCAGACCGCCGCGCCGACGGCGGCCGAGGCTGACGCCTTTGTCGCGCAGGCCGAGAAGGAACTCGCCGATTTTAGCGTGACCAATTCCCGCGCCCAATGGGTGAACAACACCTATATCACCGACGACACTGACGCCCTTGCCGCCTATTTCGGCACGATCGGCACGGAGATGTCGGTGAAGTTCGCTAATGCGGCGGCGAAGTTCAACAATGTGAAGGGCCTGAGCTACGACACCAAGCGCAAGCTCGACTTCCTGAAGGGCGGCCTCGTCCTTCCCGCGCCGACGACGCCCGGTGCCGCAGCCGAACTCAACGAAATCGCAACGCGCCTCAATTCAACCTATGGCAAGGGCCGGGGCACGTTCAACGGCGAGGTCAAGACCGGCAACGATCTTGAAGAGCTGATGGGCACTGTCCGCAATCCGGATCAACTGAAGGAAATGTGGACGAGCTGGCACACCAATGTCGGCACCCCGATGCGTGCGGACTATGCCCGCATGGTCGAAATTGCGAACCAGGGCGCGAAGGAGCTCGGCTACAAGGATACCGGCGCGATGTGGCGTTCGGGCTACGACATGCCGGCCGACGAATTCGCGGCGATGATGGACAAGCTCTGGGGCGAGGTGAAGCCGCTCTATGACGATCTCCACTGCTACACCCGCACGAAGCTCAATGAAAAGTACGGCGATGCGGTGCAGCCGAAGACCGGCCCGATCCGCGCCGACCTCCTTGGCAATATGTGGGCGCAGGAATGGGGCAATATCTATGATGTCGTGGCACCCGCCGGTGCGGGCGATATCGGCTATGATCTCACCGAACTGCTGGTTGCCAACAAATATGATCCGCTGAAGATCGTGAAAACCGGCGAGGGCTTCTTCAGTTCGCTCGGCTTCGCGCCGCTCCCCGAAACCTTCTGGCAGCGCTCGATGATCACCGCGCCGCGCGACCGCGAAGTCGTGTGTCACGCCTCGGCTTGGGATATCGACAATAAGGACGATCTGCGCATCAAGATGTGCACGAAGGTAAATGCCGACGATTTCGTCACCGTCCACCACGAGCTTGGCCACAATTACTATCAGCGGGCCTATAACAAGCAGCCGTTCCTCTATCTCAACAGCGCGAATGACGGTTTCCACGAAGCGATCGGCGACACCATCGCCCTGTCGATCACGCCGGAATATCTGACCCAGATCGGCCTGCTCGATAAAGCGAAGGTGCCTGCGGCCAGCAAGGATGTCGGCTTGCTCCTCCGTCAGGCGATGGACAAGGTCGCCTTCCTGCCGTTCGGCCTGATGGTCGACAAATGGCGCTGGGGTGTGTTCGACGGCTCGATCCCGGCCACCGGCTACAACAAGGCGTGGAACGACCTCCGCCTCCAATATCAGGGCATCGTGCCGCCGGTCGAGCGGAACGAAACCCAGTTCGATCCGGGCGCCAAATATCATATTCCGGGCAACACGCCTTATGCGCGCTACTTCCTCGCCCGCATCCTGCAGTTCCAGTTCTACAAGGCGGCCTGCGACCAGTCGGGCTGGAAGGGACCGCTCCATCGCTGCTCCTTCTACGGCAATAAGGAAGTGGGGCAGAAGCTGAACGCGATGCTGGAAATGGGTGCTTCGCGCCCGTGGCCGGAGGCGCTTCAGACCTTCACCGGCACGAAGGAAATGTCGGGCAAGGCGATGCTCGAATATTTCCGCCCCCTCCAGACCTGGCTCAAGCAGCAGAACAAGGGCAAGCAGTGCGGCTGGTGATCTGAAAGGCGGCGGGGTTGACGCACCGCTGCATCGCCTGATCTAGACCGCCAGGCTACGGCTACGAAAACAGGCTACGGCTACGAAAAAAAACCGGGTGGAAATCCGCCGGTAAATGGTTAATTCATGGGGACGACGTAGAAATGCGCCGTCCCCAATTTTTTTAAGCTCACGGAGAAGCCGTAGATGAAGACAGCCTTCATCGCCGCCGCCCTCATACTTGCCACCGGTAGCGGTATCGCGAGCGCGGCCGTTCCGGTGTGGAATCCGAAGGCGCCTGAAAACCGGCAGATTCTCCCCGGCTTCAATAACGACACGGTCGGCAGCGTGCTGCGCGCGATCGGCGCACGTTATCAGGCGGCGGGGACCGCCGCGGCGCCGCGCCTGCTCGTCATCTTTCCCAATGGCCGCAAGGCGACGTTGCTGATGAGCTCCTGCGCGGGCGGAAATTGCAAGGCGCTCAGCATTCAAGCGTCATGGACGAAGATCGCGAGGGCGACACCGCAGCGCACGGCCGACGCGGTTGAAGGTTTCAATCATCGCTATGCTTTCGCAAAGGTTTACGTCTCGCCCGAAGGCAATCCTTCGATGCAGCGCTATCTCACCGCCGATTATGGATTCATTCGCGGCGATCTCGCGGTGAACCTGCTTGTTTTCGCCAGCCAAGCGGATCGCTTCGCCACCGAAGTTCTGAATCCGCTCGAGCGCGGCTGACCCGGCGCTCAGGAGAGCGCGACCGGTGACGCTCCCGAGGCGGGAGTTGAAGCCGGGTCCTTCCGAACCACCAGCGGCTCCTCGCCGCCATTGGCAAGCGCATTGTCGCTGAGATGGCTGATGCTCTCCAAGACGGCATCGCTCCGCCTGCGTGATACTGCCTTGCGACCGAGAAATAATCCCACCACGGCCATTGCAGCCCCGCCAAGCACAGCCGCCGTCGCCAGCGGATGCATTTGGGCGCGAAGCGTTATGCTGCCGCGCCGGACATATTGTTCGTGTTCGGATTCGACGCGTCCGTCTTTTCGTGCATGGAAAAGATTGTCGTTGACGCCGCGAGGCGGTCTTTGGCCGATTGTCTGCGCCGGCTCGCGGAAGAAGATTTCCATGATCCTGTCGGTCGTTCGGGGGAACAAACCCGCTAGCTTCGTAAGCGCGATGCCCTGACCGCCCACCATCATGGTCCGACGCGGATGCGCGGCCGCGAACAGGATGGCTTCGGCAACAAGGCGGGGATCGTAGGCGATCGGCGGAATTGCGGCGGGCTCATTGAGCTTGGTACGCGCATGTTCAGGGTAGGGAGTATGCACTCCTGTTGGTTTAACCAGTGTTACGGACACCGGTGCGCCTTCCATTTCCAGCTCCATGCGCAGCGCTTCAGTGAAGCCCTGAACCGCGTGCTTCATCGCTGAATAGGCGCCCTGAATGGGCACGGACCGGTCCGACAGGATAGAACCGACGTTGACGATCGCGCCTCCTCCTCGCGTCTTGAGCGCGCGGGCCGCGAACAGGGACGCGTTGACCAGGCCGAAATAACCGACGTTGAATACCTGCCGATGCTCGTCGAGCGTTGTGTCCCCCAGGCGGGCGAAGAGAGCAACCGCTGCATTGTTGACCCATGTGTCGAACCCGCCGAAATGCCGCTCCGCCACGTCCGCGATCCGTCCGGGTGCGCCTTCATCCGCGATATCGGCGGTAAGGCAGGCGGCGCGTCCTCCCGTTCCATTGATTTCCTCTGTGATTTTCTGAAGTGCGTCGCGATTTCGCGCGACGAGAACAACAGCCGCGCCTTTTTGCACGGCAAGTTGCGCGGTCGCTAGGCCGATACCGCTCGACGCCCCCGTGATGACGATGCACTGATCCCGAAGCGGCTTCAGGCGCGTGGCCATATGTTTCTCCTGTCGGGCGGAAGGGAACCTTTCCCTCAAATGCCAGGCGGCGGATTCGTTGCGCGGCAGCGCCGGAGAGTGGCGGGAAGGGGACGGAACGCGGCGTGACGGCGCGTGCACTCGACAGCTAGCGGGAAGATGGGCTCGTCAGGTCGAGTGGCTGTCTCCTGATCCACCGGGACGCGACGAATTTTGTTCCCTTGAACACTGGCTTCCCTGCGTGGCGCGCCAAGGGATCGGGAAGCCCATCCTCACCGATATTCCGGAACAGGATCGCATCGCCCTGTCGACCACGCACGTGGATGTTGGCGGCCGGGAAAGCCGTTTCCCCTCCCTCAAAGGCATCGTTGAGGTAGATGAGCATCGTCAGTGTGCGTTGATTGGCTTCGCCCGCAAGGGCGTCGCTGTGCAAGCGATATTCCTGGCCAGGGCTGTAACGAAGGATTTGCAGCGGCTCCCCTTGTTCGGGCCTGGTCCTGCTCGCGGCGGCCATTCTGCGATTGAGCGCATGAATGGCGGGATTTTCGAAGGCGAGCGGGAAAATAGCGGTGTCCGACGTTCTGATCGGATGCTGGAATCTTTGACCTGTAAAAGGATGAACGACGACGGACGACTGAAAATGTGGCCGCGCGGTTTCCCTGAGATAGGCGCACTCCTCGGGCGAGAGGAAATTCGGGAAGAGGACGATATCCGGTCTTTCGCTGAGTCGCTCGAAAGATGGCAGTTCATGTGGATCCCCATTCGTGTCGAGCGCTATAGCCGAAAGGATAGCCAGCTGTTGAGCGGCGGCAGGGTCACGGCCTGCCTTTCGCTCGAGAAGATGAATTGCGCGGGACCAATCGCGCTGCCCGCCGGCGCTATTCGCAAGGAGGGCGATGTGAATATCCTCGGCCGCCGGATGGCCGTTTTCGGCGGCCTTTGCGAAAAGTTCCGCGGCTATTTTGAGGTTGCGAGCCACGATCTGGCCGGAGAAGGTCCAGGTCGCGAGAAGGAAGCAGGCATCAGCATCCCCGGCCGATATGCCATCGTTCAGAACCGAAAGTGCCTCTACGATCCGTCCTTGGGTGGCAAGCCCATGCGCTTTCTCTTTGCGGCTCAAGGTTTGCAGCAAGGGATTCTCCACGGGAGCGGGAATGGCCGGAATCGCGCCGGCCATTCCCTGCCTCTTTAGAACTTCGCCGTGGCGCCGGCGTAGAAGAAGCGTCCTCGATTGTCGTAGATCGCACTTCCGCCGCCGATGCCGGTAAGGCCGAGGGGCGGCTTGCGGTTCGTTATATTGTCTATGCCGCCATAGAAATTGAAGTTGCGGCCGACATCATAGCCGATACGTGCGTCATGGTAGAAAACGGATGGATAGAAGCGGCGATCGGCATAATCGGCATTCTCCGGCGGCCGCCCCTGCTTGCTGAAAAAGTCCTCATATTGATTGAGGACCATCTTGCCGAGGTAGCGCATCTTATATCCCCAGGTGACGGGGCCGGTCTTGAAATCAATATTCCAGTTGAAGGCATCGCGCGGATCGCCGAGCTCCAGCAAAATCTGATCGGCACGGGTAGGGTCGGCCGGGTCGAGGAATTGATCGTTCTGGAACACATGCGTGTAGGTGAGGCGCGTGCTGAGCTCCTTCCCCTCGCCGATATTGTGCCGGTATGCAGCTTCGATATCCAGGCCCCGTGTTTTGAGCTTGGCATAATTCAGCGATATCTGGCGAAGGCTGCCCTCGATAATCTGGAACGGCTCCTCGCCGTTAGGCCCTCCCCCGGGACCAGCTCGTTCGAATTGCGCGCAGAATTGGTTATCGAGGCTGGGGGCATCGTAACATGCGTCGGCGATCTGCTGGGCCGTAGGCGTCGTGATGACGTCATTTACCGTAATGTCGTAATAG
>DATDNN010000107.1:0-6039 GCA_036518255.1 Allosphingosinicella sp.
CTTATGCCGATCTGTGGGGGGAGCGCGCGCTCCTGTCCGTCGCCAATCTCACCCGGGCCGATGGCGAAGAATTTTTTCGAATCGCTGGGGAAATGACGGTGAGGACATGCACCCGGTCTTTTCCTCTTGAGCAGGCGAATGAAGCCGTCACAGCTTTGAGGAAGGGGTCGGTCCAGGGCGCCGCCATCCTCATTCCCTAAGTTCTAGGCAAACAATACATGACGACAGGCTTCGGCTTTTAACCGGAAGCGAGCGGCGGCATGGGAATGGCAGTGGACCCCGGCACAGGATCTTCGCCAAGCCCAGCCGCAAAAGCGATGCGCAGCGCTTCCGATAGGCTGGTGACCCGTAGTTTCGTCATTACGTTGGCGCGATGAATTTCCACCGTTCGCGGGCTAATGCCGAGATCGTAGCCGATCGTCTTGTTGGGGAGCCCTCTTGCCAGACCTTCCAGCACGTCGCGTTCGCGCGGCGTCAAGGCATGCAGCATGATTTCCGCTTCGGACGCACGCGCCCGTGTCTTGTCGGATTTGTCGAGGCGATCGAAGCCATGCTCCACCGCCCTGAGCAAAGTTGCCCGTTCGAACGGCTTTTCGATGAAGTCGCTGGCGCCGAGCTTCATGGCCTGAACCGCGACGGAGATATCGCCATGGCCAGTCATCACGATCACCGGAAAAAGCACCCCGCGATCCCGAAGAGCCTGCTGAACCTCAATCCCGTCCATGTCGGGCATGCGAACGTCGAGCAGGATACAGCCGGGCGGCAAGTCCCGTATCTTCAGGAATTCGGAGCCAGAGGCATAAGTCTTCACCGCATAACCCGATGTTTTCAGCATGAAGCTCGCGGAGCGGCGGATCGCCTCGTCATCATCGACGAGATGCACGACGCGGTCAGCCATCTTTCATGCCCGCATTGACCAGGGTGAAATTGAAGGCGGCGCCGCCAAGCCGAGACGGCTCCGCCCAAATCCGCCCCTCATGGCCGCGGACGATCGTCTGGCAGATGGAAAGGCCAAGGCCCATGCCCGACGCCTTGGTGCTGATGAAGGGCTCGAACAATTTAGCCGCAATGTCGCCGTCGAGGCCCGACCCGCTGTCGGAAACCGAAACGCGCACGAAGCCGTGAGCATCTTGCGCCGATCTGATCTTCAGGATTTTCGTCTCGCTCCCCTCCATCGCCTCCATGGCATTGCGCATCAGGTTGAACAGAACCTGCTGGATCTGGATGCGGTCGACGAGGACCGCGTCGGCATCCTGGTCAAGGCTGATTTCCACTTCCACGCCGCGCTCGCGCGCGCTGACGAGGGCCATGGCACTTGCCTCGTTGATGAGGCGGCTGAGGCTTTCGACGCGCCGTTCCGGCTGCCCTCCTGAAATGAAGTCGCGCAACCGCCGCACGATCTGTCCGGCGCGGATCGACTGCTGAGCGCAGTCCGCCAACGCCTCCTGCACGGTGGCGAGAGTGGCCGGATCAGGGGATTTCAGAAGCTCGCGCGCTGTCTCCGTATAATTGGCGATGGCGGTGAGGGGCTGGTTGAGCTCGTGCGCGATCGAGGTCGCAAGGGTTCCCATCGTCGTAACCCGGGACACATGGGCCAGTTCGGATTGCAGCCGGTGGAGCTGCCGTTCCGTTTCCTGGCGTTCCGACAGGTCGTGGATGAAGCCGGTAAAGACGCGATCCCGGCCAAGCCGCGCCTCGCCGATATGGAGATCGATGGGAAACGTCGTTCCATCGCGGCGCCGCGCGGTGGTGACGCGGCCGATGCCGATGATCTTGCGCTGTCCCGTTTCATAATAGCTGCGGAGATAGCCGTCGTGCCGCTCCCGGTCGGGCGACGGCATGAGCCTGCTGACATTTTCGCCGATAAGCTCGGCTTCCTTGTAGCCGAACATCTTTTCCGCCGCCGCGCTGAAGGAAATGATGAGCCCGCGTTCGTCGATGACCACCATCGCGTCGGGCACCGCATCGAGGATTGATCGCAGATGCTCTTCGCGCGCGAAGGGCTGGGGCGCCTCCACGCGCTTGCCTTTCGCCACGATCTCGCGCTTCGCATGCATTTCGCACCCATTTGGCACGGGAGGGCCCGGGAGCCCCGCATAAGGGATACTCCTGATTCAGCGGCCTGTCGCCTTGGTACATTCACCCACAGCAGAGGCGGCCATGGCGCACATCCTGCTGATCGATGCACATCCCGACAAACAGGAAGGACATCTCGTCCACGCGCTGGCGGATGCCTATGAGGAGGGTGCGTCAGAAGATAACGACGTGCGCCGGATCAACGTTTCCGACCTTCGTTTCCCAATCCTTCACTCGCCGGAGGATTGGCTGCACGGGAAGCCGCCCGTCGCGATCACGAAGGTACAGCAAGACATTCTCTGGGCCGATCACCTGGCCTTCTTCTATCCCCTGTGGCTCGGCGACATGCCCGCGCTCCTCAAGGGCTTTCTCGAGCAGGTGGCGCGGCCTGGCTTCGCAATCGACATGTCCAAAGGATTTCCCAGGAAGCTCCTCACGGGGCGCTCCGCCCGGATCGTCGTCACTATGGGTATGCCGGCCTTGTTCTACCGGCTCGTCTATCGTGCCCACAGCCTGAAGAGCCTGAAACGGAACATCCTGAACTTTGCAGGGATTACGCCCGTCCGTGCGACCGTGGTCGGCGGTGTGGAGAATGAGGAGGCGCGTCATCGCGCGCTCGCGGAGATGGCGGTGCTCGGACGGCGCGGCAGATAGAGGTGAGAGCATCCCACGGCATCCGTAACATCCCGGATATTCGCTCCATCCGCCTTCCATCATCCTCGGGTGATCGCAGTCAAGGAGCGCTTCGATGAAAAACGTTCTTGTTCTCATCCATGACGATGCCGGACAGGAAGCCCGGCTTCAGGCGGCGCTCGATCTCACAAGAGCCCTTGGAGGCACCTGACCTGCCTCGACGTCGTTCAATTGCCCATGCTGGTCGGCGACTATTTCAGCGCCGAAGGCTATGCCGTCATGCTGGAGGACAATGAAGCGCGGGAGACCGGCAATAGGGATCGGATCATGCAGCATCTCTCCGGTGAGGACGTCACCTGGGACATGTGCAAGAGCACGGGCGAGATCGGCGATTGTATCGAGGCCTCCGCCGGTCTTGCCGACATCGTGGTCGCGAACACACGGCTGGAGGACGTCACGTCCCCTCAAATGACACGCATCGTCTCCTCTCTCGTGCTCCGTCTTCATAAGCCGGTACTGGCCATCCCCCAGGATTGGCAGCTGCTCGATCTTGCCGGTAACGTTCTTATCGCCTGGGACGGATCCGTTCCGGCGACGGCCGCCTTGACCGGATCGATCCCGCTTCTGAAGCTTGCCGGTTCCGTTCACCTCGTCCAGGTCGGCGAACCCGCCTGCGCCGCCACGATCGAGGAAGCAGCGGTCTATCTCTCCCGCCACGGCATCGAGCCGGAGGTGAAGGAGATAGAAGGAAAGGACGTGCGGCCGGACGACATCGTCGCCGAGCAGGCCCGCAGGCTCAATGCGGCCTATCTTGTCATGGGCGCTTATGGTCATTCCCATGTTCGGGAGGCAATTTTCGGCGGCGTGACGCGGCGGATGCTGGATCGGGCGGAAATACCGCTTCTCCTCGCTCATTGATGCGCCGAACGAATGGAGCCGCCCGAAGAGCAGCTTGGCCTGCTATGGATTATAAGGACATTTACGGGCATCGGGCCGTCTTGCCGCAGGCTAATTTCATCGCATGACGCGCCGTTCGGCAGATGCGGAAATGTTGACGACCGGCAGCTGCTGTCCGGAAGCCAGATTCAGGACCTCATCGGGCACCTGGATCCGTCCCAAGGATTTTCGGGGACAGAAGCTCATCCTCTTCTTCTGTCCGGCCGACGAAGCGGAATGCGCCTCTGAAATCGAAGACTTCACGCTGCTTGCCCCGTCGTTCAGCCGGTGCGGAGCCTGGATGATGGGTGTGCTGCCGCCGAAAAGAGGGAGCGGCGAGCACAGACGGGGGAGGGGCATCAAGCTCGTCGAAGATCCGCAAGGATCAGGCGGCAGATTGTTTTCGGTCTGGCTGAATGGCGGCGCTCCGGCGCGCGGTGTGGCGCCCGCGACCTTCTTCTACGATCGCGACGGACGGCTCTGCCGCATTTGGCGCAACGCGCCGCTCTCCGGTCACGCCTCAAAGGTGCTCGAAGCCGCGGAGAGCTTCAAATGAGGCTGTCCCGATAGATGGCGAACAGTCCCCAACGCAATGAAGCCGGCATGTCTTCGCGGCCGAGCCCGTAACACCCACTTCGATGAAATGGAGGCGGGTTCGACGAGATCGCCCGGCAATATTATGACCGGTACAAGATTCTGCTGATGCACGCCAAGACCAATGTGGACGAGGGGTGTTCCGGGGACGAAGCCGTGAAATGGCTGCACAAGTGTTGCCCGCGCAGAGCGCCTGCCTGACCGTGCCCTTCGTTCTTCCCAGCGAATATGACGAGCCCGTGGAACGTCGCCGCCGCGACTGGATTCGGCAGCGGCACGACCGCTGGTTCAAGGCTTGATCGTGACCTTGAGCACCCCGTCGCGCTGGTGGCCGAAAAGATCGTAGGCTGTTTCGATTTCGTCGAGCGTGAAATGGTGCGTGACAAGGGCGGAGGTGTCCACACGGCCGCCCTTCACGATGGCGAGAAGACGTCGCATCCGTTCCTTCCCGCCGGGGCAAAGGGTCGTCACGATTTTGTTGTCGCCAAGTCCTGCGGCGAAAGCATTGAGCGGGATTTTGAGGTCGCTCGAATAGACGCCGAGCGATGACAAAGTGCCGCCCGGCCGCAGGACGCGGAGCGCGCCTTCGAACGTTTCCTGTCGTCCAAGGGCCTCGATCGACACGTCGACGCCGCGGCCGTCGGTCAGCTCCATGATCGTCTCGACCGGATCGTCCTTGCTGAAATCGATGACGTGATCCGCGCCCATCTTATGCGAAATTGCCGCGCGCTCCGGCACCGCCTCAACGGCAAAGATCCGCGACGCGCCCATCAGCCGCGCGCCGGCCGTCGCGCAGAGCCCGATCGGCCCTTGGGCGAAGATCGCCACGGTATCGCCGATGCGGATCCCGCCGGATTCAGCGCCGCCAAAGCCGGTCGACAGAATGTCGGGACACATCAGCACCTGCTCGTCGGTCAGCTCGTCCGGCACCACGGCAAGGTTCGCCATGGCGTCGGGCACGCGCAGATATTCCGCCTGCGCGCCGTCGATCGTGTTCCCGAACCGCCAGCCGCCCATATGCTTCCAGCCGTGCGGCGTCCCGGCACCGCATTGCGCGCCGCAGCCATAGAGCGAGGCGTTGGAATAGCCCGAAGGCGTAATTGCGCCGGTGATGACCCGCTGACCTTCCTGAAAACCCTTCACTTCCGATCCTAGTTTCTCGATGATCCCCACGGGTTCGTGGCCGATGGTGAGGCCGCTTTGAACCGGATATTCGCCCTTCAATATATGGATATCGGTGCCGCAGATCGTCGTGGTGGTGATGCGGAGAAGCGCGTCGAGCGGCCCCACGTCCGGCACGGGTTTCTCGCCGAGGATGATCCGGCCGGGTTCGATAAAGATTGCTGCCTTCATCTTGTCCATCGCGCGCCTCCATTCTTTGCTGCGGCATGATGAGCGCCGGGCGGTGACGGCGTAATACGCAGTGTTCCTGATCAGGCTCTTTGTTGGCGGCTAACATGCTCGCGGCGGAGCAGGCGGCGCGATAGCAGCAATCCCGGGATCAGCGGCAGCCAGAGCGTGAAACCGCGCAGCAGCAACGTCCCCGCCGCCGCGAGCGCCAGGTTGATGCCCAGGAAATGCAGCATGGCGATCGACAACGCCTCGAAGGATCCAAGGCCGAGCGGGATGGGGCCAAGGGTGACGGCGATCGAGGCCATGACAAGGGCGATCAAGGCGGTGGCGAAAGAGGCGTTTCCGCCGAGCGCGAACAGGCACACCTGAAGCGTCGCGGTGTCGACGAGGAAGATGAGGAGGTTGAACCCCGCCGCGCCCAAGATCAGCCGCCGGTCGTTCAGCAAA
>DATDNN010000108.1:0-3662 GCA_036518255.1 Allosphingosinicella sp.
GCCATCCGCTGCGGCGACAGGTTCAGCGCCCATGCCTGCCAGCCCGGCAGGACTTCCAGCGCGAGCCAGCGATAATAATAGAGGTCGAGCAGGGTCTGCCCCGCCGCGGCGGCAAGGATGGCCGCGAGCGTCAGCGGCCAGCCTGCCCAGGCGGGGAGACCGCCGGTTCGCACCCGCAGCCGCGTGAGCAGGAAGGTCAGTATCGCTCCGCTTGCGAACAAGGGAAGCGAAAGCGGCACCGAGACAAAAAGGCTCGCCCGCCCGGCCAGCGCCGCGGCGATGTCGGCGAGCAATATGGCAAAGCCCCAGACCACCGCCGCGCCCCGGATCGCCGCGGTGCGCGGCCGGAGCAAGGTGGGCGCTACGGTATCGAAACGAGCCATCGAAGGCGCAAAGTTCCTGCGCCTCCAAAGTTCCCAGGCGGCGCGCGGAGCGATCCGTGCGCCGCCGTGGAAAGGAGGGCTTAGCCCCGGATGGAGCCGATCACCTTGCCGGACTGATCCGCCACGTCGCCTGGCTGCATGCCCGCCGGGCAGTCGCCGACACGCTTCGTCTCGACATTGGCGCTGGTGATGAGATCGCCGTCGGGCTTGGTGATCTGAAGATCGGTCTTCACGATACCATTGTCGAACCGCATCGATCCGGACACCTCGCGCGCATCAGGCTTGGCGCATTGCAGGCGGAAGATGACGCCGAACGCCGTGGCCTCCGATTGCTCGACCACCTTGCACTCCTCGCCGAAGCCGCGCGCCTGGGTCAGCGGAATGATCCGGTTGCGCGTCCCGGCGTCGATGCAGAGGCGTTCGACGGCAGGCGCGGTACCCATCAGCTGCTTGGCGCTGCGTTCCCAAAGGCCCGGCTGAAGTTCGAAATAGCCGGCGGCCGGGGTCGCAACCACGCCTTCGCCGCCCTCACCTTCTGCCGGAGCACCATTTTCCTCGGATGCCTGCTCCTCCTCGTTTGCCGAGCCGCAAGCGGCGAGCGTGAGGATGGAGGCCAGAGCGATAGCGCGCAGAATCTTCATGACGAAACCTTTCGGAAATGAGATGCGCCGATCCTACCGGGCGCCCGGCCGCGCATCAACGCTCCATTCACCTTGTCCCCCGCATTGTGCTGGCGCGCGAAATGCCTATCTATTGGGCTGAAAGGTAGAGTCCCGAGACATGAACGACGACAAGCAGCCGCCGCAACCGCAGGGCAATGCATGGATGAAGAATCTGATGATCTGGGCAGCGATCCTGCTCGGCGTCCTGTTCTTCGTGCAAGTGGCGGGCGGCGGCGGACGGCCGGCGGCCGGCACCAGCATCGGCTATTCGGATTTCCTCAACAAGGTCGATGAAGGCACCGTCAAGGAAGCCGTGATCACCAAGGATTATATCCAGGGCAAGCTGACCAACGGCCAGACCTTCCGCACCTACGCGCCGCAGGATCCGCAGATCATCGACCGGCTGAAGCAGCAAGGCGTCACCTTCTCCGCCGAGCCGGAACCGCAGACGAGCGTGTGGCTGATTCTCCTCTATCAGTCGCTGCCTTTCCTCCTCATGATCGGCATCGCCATCTTCGTGATGCGTCAGATGCAGAAGAATGCGGGTTCCGGCGCGATGGGCTTCGGCAAGTCGAAGGCCAAGATGCTGACCGAAAAGCATGGCCGCGTTACCTTCGACGACGTCGCGGGCATCGACGAGGCTCGCGAGGAATTGCAGGAAATCGTCGATTTCCTGAAGGATCCTTCGAAATTCGCCCGCCTCGGCGGCAAGATTCCGAAGGGCGCGCTGCTCGTCGGCTCGCCCGGCACCGGCAAGACCTTGCTCGCCCGCGCCATCGCGGGTGAAGCGAACGTGCCCTTCTTCACCATTTCGGGCTCGGACTTCGTCGAAATGTTCGTGGGCGTCGGCGCCAGCCGCGTCCGCGACATGTTCGAACAGGCCAAGAAGAACGCGCCCTGCATCGTCTTCATCGACGAAATCGACGCGGTCGGCCGCCATCGCGGCGCGGGCCTCGGCAACGGCAATGACGAGCGCGAGCAGACGCTGAACCAACTCCTCGTCGAGATGGATGGTTTCGAGGCCAATGAAGGCATCATCATCATAGCCGCGACCAACCGTCCCGACGTGCTCGACCCCGCGCTCCTTCGTCCAGGCCGCTTCGACCGCCAGGTCGTCGTGCCGCGCCCGGATATCGAGGGCCGCGAGAAGATCCTCGCCGTCCACATGAAGAAGCTGCCGCTGGCGCCCGACGTCGATGCGCGCACCATCGCGCGCGGCACGCCCGGTTTTTCGGGCGCCGATCTTGCCAACCTCGCCAACGAAGCCGCCCTTCTTGCCGCGCGCAAGGGCAAGCGCCTCGTCGCGATGAAGGAGTTCGAGGAAGCCAAGGACAAGGTGATGATGGGCGCCGAACGGAAGTCCATGGTCATGACCGAGGACGAGAAGAAGGCGACGGCCTATCACGAGGCGGGCCATGCCCTTGTCTCGCTCCACGTTCCGGGCTGCGATCCGCTCCACAAGGTGACGATCATCCCGCGCGGCCGTGCGCTCGGCGTCACCTGGAACCTGCCGGAACGCGACCGTTATTCGATGAGCATGAAGCAGATGAAGGCGCGCCTTGCCCTCGCTTTCGGCGGCCGCATCGCCGAACAGCTCATCTATGGCGAGGACGAACTCAACACCGGCGCGTCCAACGACATCCAGCAGGCGACCGACATGGCCCGCGCGATGGTGATGGAATATGGCATGAGCGAAAAGCTCGGCTGGCTGCGCTATCGCGACAATCAGGATGAGGTGTTCCTCGGACACAGCGTCTCGCGCGCGCAGCATATGTCCGAACAGACGGCCCGCCTGATCGACGAGGAGGTCCGCCGCCTCGTGGAGGAAGGCGAAACCACGGCCCGCAAGGTGCTGACCGACAATCTCGACGAGCTCCACAACCTCGCCGCCGCGCTCCTCGAATATGAGACGCTGTCAGGCGAGGAAGCCAAGAAAGCGATCAAGGGCGAGGATATTGGCCGCGAGGATCCGAACAAGCGCGCCCCGGTCCTTCCGGTCACCGGCTCCTCCATCCCCTCCACCCGCCGTCCGCGCGGCGGCTTGGGCGAGGCGGCGCCGCAGGGGGCTTAAACACCTCGTCATTGCGACCCCGGCCTTGAGCCGGGGGAAGCAATCCATGTGGCTCCGTGCCACTCGATTGCTTCGTCGCCTCCGCTCCTCGCAATGACGTCCCGCTACCCGTCATGCTGAACTTGTTTCAGCATCCATCTGCGAGCAACGCGGCCGTCTCCAACATGGACCCTGAAACAAGTTCAGGGTGACGGTTAAGGGTGGAGGCCCTGCGCAAAAAGTCTCTCCCCCACCCTTTCCATTGCCTTTTGCGTGCGCTCCTGAAAAAGGGGGCCGCAAAGACAATCTGAGAGGGCCCTGTTGTGGCGACGACGATCGAAGAGCTTGAGGAAAAGCGCGAGCGCGCGCGGCTGGGCGGCGGGCAGGCGCGGATCGATGCGCAGCATGCCAAGGGGCGGCTGACCGCGCGGGAGCGGCTGGACGTGCTGCTCGATCCCGGCAGCTTCGAAGAATATGACATGTTCGTGGAGCATAGTTGCTCCGATTTCGGAATGGCCGAGCAGAGAGTGCCGGGCGACGGCGTGGTCACCGGTTCGGGAACGATCA
>DATDNN010000109.1:0-2823 GCA_036518255.1 Allosphingosinicella sp.
CACCTGCTGCGCCTGGGCAATGCCCTTGGCGTGCGGGCCGACGGGGAGGTAGAGCGCCGCCTGCTGGTGCGGATTCTCGCCATAGCGCAGTTCCTCGCCCTTCCGCATCGTGACCGGCAGCGTGTCGGGGAACATCTGGCCCTGATCGGCGAAGCAGAACCAGCTGGCGATCATCCCGTCATAGGCGGCGGTGGCGGCGAAGGCCTTGGCGGCGAGACGTTTGCGGAAGGAAAGTGACGTCATGCCGCCATTATCCTCCAGCTCGCCGATCAGCTCGGCATAATCGGCGGGATCGGTGACGATGGCGACATGGGCGTGGTTCTTGGCGGCCGAGCGGACCATGGAGGGGCCGCCGATATCGATATTCTCGATAATCTCGTCCCGGCCCGCGCCCTTGGCGACGGTCTCAGCAAAGGGATAGAGATTCACCACAACGAGGTCGATCACGCCGATGCCATGTTCTTCCATCGAAGCCACATGCTCGGCATTGTCACGGACGGCGAGGAGGCCGCCATGGACCTTCGGATGGAGGGTCTTGACCCGCCCGTCCATCATCTCCGGAAAGCCGGTGAGGTCCGAAATGTCGCGCACGTCGAGGCCCGCGTCGCGCAGCGCCCTGGCGGTGCCGCCGGTGGAGACGAGGTCCACGCCTTGCGCGGCGAGCACGCGGCCAAGCGCGACGAGCCCCGTCTTGTCCGAAACCGAAAGAAGGGCGCGCCTGACCTTGACCTGATCCATGTCTGTCCTCGTGGTTAGCGGCTATTCGCCGCGCAGCTTCCTGATATTCTCGGCATATCTGTCCGGCCCGCCCCGGAAGGTGGCGGTGCCCGCGACGAGCGCGTCTGCCCCGGCATCGATGATGCGGCGGCAATTCCCCTGATCGACGCCGCCGTCGACTTCCAGGTCGATAAGCTTACCGGTCTTGTCGATCTGTTTCCGGATCGCCTCGATCTTGCGGAGCTGGCTGTCGATGAAGCTCTGCCCGCCGAAACCCGGATTGACGCTCATGACGAGAACGAGATCGACCTCCTCCAGCACATAATCGAGCATCTTCGCCGGGGTGGCGGGATTGAGAGAGACGCCCGCTTTCTTCCCCAGCGCCTTGATCGCCTGGATCGTGCGGTGGAGGTGCGGCCCGGCTTCAGGATGAACGGTGATGATGTCCGCGCCTGCATCCGCGAAGGCTTCGAGGAAATGATCGACGGGCGAGATCATCAGATGGACATCGAAGGGCTTGGCGGTATGCGGGCGGAGCGCCTTCACGACGCCCGGACCGATGGTGAGGTTCGGCACGAAATGGCCGTCCATCACATCGATATGGATCCAGTCCGCGCCCGCCGCGTCGATCGCCCGCACTTCCTCCCCCAATTTCGCAAAATCGGCGGAGAGGATGGAGGGCGAGATGCGGACCGGTTGCTGCATGGGCCGCCTTTAACGGGCGCGCGGGCCGGGGGCAACCGCGGGGGCGTTGGCGCCGGAATGACCGGAACCCGGGCGCGGGCCTTTTCGAGGGAAAGATGATGATATTGATGCCCGGCGCTGCATTTTCAAAGGTGGAGCCGTGGACAGGCATGGTTGGGGATGAGAAAGAGCGCGGCCAAACCTACCGCGCGGCAGGCGATGTAGGAAAGAATGGCGCCGTCGCCTTCCGCAGCCTGGTGGATATTTTCCGCCGGATTGTGGCAAAGCGGCATCCATCGCCACGCCCGGAGGACGCAATGCTGAGAATGGTTCGCCCGCAGGATTTGCACGCCTTTTTCGAACATCAGCGCGATCCGGTCGCAACGCAGCTCGCCGCTTTTCCATCGCGCGACCGGGAAGCATTCGAGGCGCATTGGGCGAAGATCCTCGCCGATCCCGGCTTGTGGGTGCGCACCGTGGAGATCGAAGCGCACGTTGCCGGCTATGTCTGCGCCTTCCCGCGCGAGGGCCGGTGGGAAATCGCCTATTGGCTGGACCGCGCCTGCTGGGGCCAGGGCATAGCAGGCCGGGCGGTCGCGGAATTCCTGACCCTCTTCCCCGAGCGTCCCGTCTTCGCGACGGTCGCCGAGCATAACAAGCCCTCCATCCGCGTGCTGGAGAAAACGGGTTTCCGTTTCGTCGAGCAGCGGACGGAAGAAGACGGGATCGTCGAGCTGCTGATGACGCTTGGGTGACGGCGCGCCGGTCAAGCCCGCACATAAACGAAGGCCGTGCCGCCCGAGGCGAGCGGGGCTTCGACGCGGGTATAGGCGCCGACCTCATAAGCATCGGACGCCGCCAGTTCGTCGGGGGTGATCAGGAAGACGGTGCCGGGCACCCGGTCTGCCGGATCGCCGGTCAGCACCGCGATAGGGTGAACGGCAAGTCCGCTCGCCGCGACCACCGCCGGATCGTCGATGGCGACCTCTTCAAGCCGGAACCCCACCAGCGCATCCGCCCGCCCCTCCAGCCGCCGACCGAACGTGGCAAACTGGACATTTTCCTGCTGCAGCGTGCCGTAGGAGAAGAGAAGGATAGGGTTCATATGCCCGCTAACATGTGGTCATGCTTTAAACGGCTTCAGCACCAGGGAAAGCCATATTCCTCGGCGGGAAGGAAATAGGCTCCTTCGCAATCATCATCGACGAGGGCCTGTGCTATCTCACGCTCAATCAGCACGAGTTGCGGAAACTCTGCCGCACGGAAAAAACGGATGTCCCCCGGCAGGCCGCTCGTATCGAGCACGAGCGTCTTCACCCGGTGAATGCGCCCTGAGTTCAGCAATTTCAGCTCTGACTGCTCCCGGTCGATACACTCGAACGCGCGCAGCGGATGGGCGATGAAATAGGGTAGGACGCGTTC
>DATDNN010000110.1:0-6163 GCA_036518255.1 Allosphingosinicella sp.
CGGGCGCGTAGCGAAAATACTGGTTTCGCGGCCCGGCCAGCCGGGGACCGATATCCACAATCCGGATCCAAAGCTCCGCAACCGACCCATAAGGGGATTGCCGATCCTGTGGGGATACAGGCCAGAGGCTGGCGGTTGGACCGGCGGCCGCATCTACGATCCCAAAAGCGGCAAGACCTACCGTTCGGAACTGAAGCTCAACGGCGATGGCACGCTAAGCGTTGCCGGCTGCATCGCCTTCCTCTGCCAATCGCAGAGATGGACGCGGGCGAACTGACCCGCGCGCTGCCGCCCTCCAATGCCGGGGAGGCCACCCAAGGGGTGGGCGGCACGGCACTTACCCCAAGGCCGCGATATATTTCTGCCGTAGCTCGTCGAGGCAGACGAGGCCTTCGCCCTGTTCCACATGCCAGAAGGTCCAGCCATTGCAGCTCGGCGCGCCCTGTGCGGCTGCCCCGATCTGGTGGATCGAGCCTTGCTTGTCGGCGAGGGTGACGGAGGCGTCGGCGCCGACTTTCGCGCGCCAGCGGCGCTTGCTGTCGGTGAGGACAGCGCCCGGTTCGATCATGCCGGTTTCGACGAGGGCGCCGAACGGCACCTTGGGCTGCTGGCGCTTCGACACCATGGTCTTCATCGCGCTTTCGTCGAGTTCGAGCGTCGAGGCGATCCGCTCCCGAGCGACCTTCACATATTTCTTCTCGCGCTCGATGCCGATCCACTGGCGGCCGAGACGGCGGGCGACGGCGCCCGTCGTGCCGGTACCGAAAAACGGATCGAGGACCACGTCGCCCTTGTTCGTGCAGGCGAGGAGGACGCGGTAGAGGAGGCTTTCGGGCTTCTGCGTCGGATGGGCCTTCACCCCTTCCGTCTTCACCCGCTCCCCGCCCGAACAGATGGGGAGCACCCAGTCCGACCGCATCTGAAGGTCGTCGTTCAACGCCTTCATCGTGCGATAGTTGAACGTGTACCGGCTATCCTCGCTCTTGGACGCCCAGATCAGCGTCTCATGCGCGTTGGTGAAGCGGGTGCCGCGGAAGTTCGGCATCGGATTGGACTTGCGCCAGATGATGTCGTTCAAAATCCAGAAGCCGAGATCCTGGAGCGTCGCGCCGCAGCGGAAGATATTGTGGTAGGAGCCGATCACCCAGAGCGTGCCGCTGGGCTTCAGGATGCGGCGGGCTTCCTTCATCCAGGCCTTGGTGAAATCGTCATAGGCCTGGAAAGTGTCGAACTTGTCCCAATCGTCGTCGCAGGCGTCGACGCGGCTGCCTTCGGGCCGGAACAGCTCGCCGCCAAGCTGGAGATTGTAGGGCGGATCGGCGAAGATCATGTCGACGCAGGCATCCGGCAATGACGCCATGGCGGCAATGCAATCGTCCTCGATGATCGAATTGAGCGGCAGGCCGCGCTTGGGCTCGGCCTTGGGCTTCGCGCCCTTTTTCGGCACGGCGACACGCTGCAACACACTCATCCAAACCCCCTTCGGCAAAAGAGCGCAGAGAGTGAGTCAGCGGGACTCCCCGGTCAAGAACAATGATTTGGAGGAGAATCCTCAGATGGATTCCAGCGCAGGAGAACGGAAGGAGTCCGGCGCAAGATATGGGGCGGGATGGTTAATGGAGGACTCAAGATAAGGTGGTGTGGCCGGAAAGACTCAAGGTCGAACAATCCTCCCCGGCATGGGGGGAGGTGGCGGCACGGTAGCGCTGACGGAAGGGGCGCAGAGATTGGGCCAGCCCCTCCACCGGCTTCGCCGGTCCCCCTCCCCGTTCCGGGGAGGATCTTAGAGGTCCAGCATATGCTGTTTGACGGGCGCGAAGCTGCGGCGGTGGAGCGGGGTCGGGCCCAGGCGATCGAGGGCGGCGAAATGTTCGGGCGTGCTGTAGCCCTTGTTGGTGCGCCAGCCATAGCCCGGATATTGATCGCAATATTGCGCCATCATGCGGTCGCGCGTCACCTTGGCGATGATCGAGGCGGCGGCGATCGAGCGGCTTTTCGCGTCGCCGCCGACAATGGCCGTGGACGGATAGCGCCAATCGGGGCAGCGATTGCCGTCGACAAGCACCATGCCCGGTTCGATGCCGAGCGCCTCGACCGCGCGGGTCATGGCGAGCATCGTCGCCCAGAAGATATTGAACCGGTCGATCTCCTCCACGCTCGCGATGCCGACGCCGATGCGGGCGACCTCGTGGAGCTTGCCGTAGAGGCTTTCCCGGACTTCCAGGCAGAGCTTCTTGGAATCGTCGATCCCCCGCGGGCAGCGCTTGCGGTCGAGGATCACGGCCGCGGCGACAACCGGCCCCGCGAGCGGCCCGCGGCCAGCCTCGTCCACGCCGACGACCGGATCGGAATAGGGTTTCTCGATCTTGAAGCAGGGCGCGGGCATGGGAGGAGCATAGGGCGCAAGGCAGCGGCCTTCCAGAGGGAGATGTCGCGGCTCATCGCATATCGTGCTCCGGCGAAGGCCGGAGCCCAGCGGCGCCAATGAAATGACTGGGCTCCGGCCTTCGCCGGAGCGTAAAATGGAGCTTCAGCCGCTCATCTCGTCATAAGGCACGCGGCCCAGCGTATGGCCGAGCGGGCCATGGCCGGTGCCGAGGCCGGGCGCCGCGGCGATGGCGCGTTGAACATAATCGCGGGCGCGGCCGACCGCTTCGGCAAGGGACCGGCCCTGCCCCAGGCCCGTAGCGACGGCGCTAGCGAGCGTGCAACCGGTGCCATGGGTGCTGCGCGTATCGATGCGCGGGCTTTGCCAGCGCATAACGGTGACGCCATCGGCGCCGACCAGCGCATCCTGGAGGAAAGGCCCGTCGATATGCCCCCCCTTCGTCAACACCGCCGCACGCCATTCGCGGGCGAGAAGGCGGGCGGCCTCCTCCGCCTCTTCATGCGTGGTGACGGCGCGGCCGGTGAGGACGCCAAGCTCCGGCGCGTTGGGCGTGACAAGGGTCGCGACACCGAGCAGCTTGCGGAACGCGGCGATGGTGGTTTCATCCGCCAGTGCGGCGCCGCTCGAAGCGACCATGACGGGATCGAAGACGATGGGAATGCCGGAAAGGCCGCCCAACCTCTTCGCCACCGCGACGGCGGTGTCCGGCGCGCCGATCATGCCGATCTTCACCGCACCGACGCCGATATCGGACACGACCATGTCGATCTGCTTCAGGACGAAATCGGCGGGGACCGGAAGAACGCCCTCCACCCCGAGCGTGTTTTGCGCGGTGAGCGCGGCGATGGCGGTCATGGCGTGGCCGCCCATCATCGTCACCGCCTTGATATCCGCCTGAATGCCCGCGCCCCCGCCTGAATCCGAGCCGGCGATGATGAGAATGCGGGCGATCATCCCGTTTTCCGCTCGTTTCGAGCGCAGTCGAGAAACATCTTCCGAAGGTCCGTGTCAGCGCTTCTCGACTTCGCTCGAAGCGAACGGGTAAGGGACAGAGCCATTACGCCGCGCTGATCGCCGCGCAGATCGTGTCGACCACGTCGGCGACGAGGGTTTCGTCCTCGCCTTCCGCCATCACCCGGATGAGGGGTTCGGTGCCCGATTTGCGGATAACGAGGCGGCCACTGCCATTGAGACGCTGTTCGCCCGCTGCGATGGCGGATTTGACCTTTTCTTCCTCGAGCGGCGCGCCGCCCGTGAAGCGGACATTCTTCAGAAGCTGCGGCAAAGGATCAAACTGGTAGAGAAGCTCGCTCGCCGGCTTGTCGGTCACCGCGAGCGCGGCGAGGATCTGGAGCGCGGCGACGAGACCATCGCCGGTGGTCGCATAATCGCTGAGGATGATATGGCCGGATTGCTCGCCGCCCACATTGAAGCCGCGCGCCCGCATTTCCTCCAGCACATAACGGTCACCGACCTTCGTGCGGATGAGGGAGAGGCCGCAGCCCGCGAGGTGGCGTTCGAGGCCGAGATTGGACATGACGGTGGCGACGATGCCCCTGCCCCGCAGCATCTTCCGCTCCGCCCAGGAGCAGGCGATGAGGGCCATCAGCTGATCGCCGTCCACCACCTTGCCGTTCTCGTCGACCACGATCAGACGGTCGGCGTCGCCGTCCAGCGCGATGCCGATGTCGGCGCGCGTTTCGAGCACCGTCTTCTGGAGAAGCTGGGGCGCGGTCGAGCCGCAATTGTCGTTGATGTTGGTGCCGTCCGGTGAGACGCCGACCGGAATGACGTCAGCACCCAATTCCCACAAGGCTTCGGGCGCGACCTGATAGGCAGCGCCGTTCGCGCAATCGATGACGATGCGGAGGCCGTCGAGGCGGAGATGCTCCGGGAAGGTCGATTTGGCAGCATGAATATAGCGGCCACGCGCATCCTCGATCCGGCGGGCGCGGCCCACTTGATCGGCGGGAACGAGCTTGGGCGGATTGTCGATCATCGCCTCGATGGCGGCTTCGTCCGTGTCGGATAGCTTGTAACCGTCCGGCCCGAACAACTTGATGCCGTTGTCGACATATTTGTTGTGGCTGGCCGAGATCATGACGCCGAGATCGGCGCGCATCGAGCGGGCGAGCATCGCGACGGCGGGCGTGGGCACCGGCCCCACCATTACCACGTCCATGCCGACGCTGGTGAAGCCGGAGACGAGCGCGGATTCCATCATGTAGCCAGAGAGGCGCGTGTCCTTGCCGATCAGCACGCGGTGGCGGTGATCGCCGCGCAGGAAGTGCGTGCCGGCCGCCTGCCCCACGCGCTGCGCCATTTCCGCGGTCATCGGCGCCTCGTTCGTGCGCCCCCTGATCCCGTCCGTGCCGAAATATTTGCGGCTCATCCCTTTAAATCCCACTGTTGCGCCGCAACAGGCGAGCGCACATGATGGCTACTTTAGCGCCATGAGCGCCGATTTTGAACAACTTCCGGGTTTTCCCGGCGATTTTGGAGTTTTGAATCTATGTCGCAGCCGACGCGCATCTTGCTGGCGCTCATCCTTGGCCTGGCGCTCGGCCTCGCCTGCGCATCGGCGGGCGGCGCCTGGCTCGCGCCCAGTGTCACGGGCGCGGAGATTGTCGGCGGGCTGTGGCTGAACGGGTTGCAGATGACCATTGTGCCGCTGGTCGTCTCCCTGCTCGTCACCGGCATCGCGGCGACGGCCAAGGCGGCGCGGGCGAGCCGGGTCGCGACCCGCGCCCTCATCCTGTTCGTGATCCTCCTTTGGATTTCGGCGGGGCTCGCGGCGCTGCTTACCCCCCTCCTCCTCGACATCTGGCCCCTGCCGCAGAGCGCGGCGGAGGCGCTGCGGACCGCCGTGGCGGGCACGGCGGCGCCGGCGGGCGCAGTGCCGGGCATCGCCGACTTCTTCCGTTCGATCGTGCCGACCAATCCGGTGGCGGCGGCGGCGAACGACGCCTTCCTGCCGCTCATCCTCTTCACCTTGGTCTTCGCCTTCGCCCTCACCCGTATACCGGAAGGGCCGCGCGACCAGCTGATCGGTTTCTTCCGCGCCATTTCGGACGTGATGCTGGTGGTGATCGGCTGGGTGCTGTGGCTCGCGCCCATCGGCGTCACCGCCCTTGCCTATGCCGTGGGCGCGAAGGCGGGCACGGCGGCGTTCGGTGCGCTCCTCCATTATGTCGCGATCATTTCCGCCGTCGGAATCGTGATCTGGGGCCTCGCCTACCCGCTCGCCCTGTTCGGGGCGCGCGAACGGCTCGGCCGCTTTGCCCGCGCCGCGGCGCCGAGCCAGGCGGTGGCGATCAGCACGCAATCCTCGCTGGCCTCGCTTCCGGCCATGCTGCGCGGATCGGAAAGCCTCGGCGTGCCGGTGGCGCTTTCCGGCATCGTGCTGCCGATGGCCGTCGCCATCTTCCGCGTAACCGGCCCCGCGATGAACCTCGCCGTCGCCTTCTACGTCGCCCACATTTTCGGCATCGATCTTGGCCCCGGCCAGATCGCGGCGGGCGTCGCGGCGGCGGCGACCACGACTTTGGGCGCGGTGAGCCTGCCCGGCCAGGTGAGCTTCATCACCTCCATCGCCCCCATCTGCATCGTCATGGGCATCCCCATCGAGCCCCTGGCCCTCCTCATCGCAGTCGAGACCATCCCCGACATCTTCCGAACATTGGGGAATGTGACAATGGACGTCGCCGCCACTGCCACCGTCGCGCGGCGGAGCGGCATCGCCGCCGAGGAGGTGGCGAGCGAGCAGGACGCGAT
>DATDNN010000111.1:0-2371 GCA_036518255.1 Allosphingosinicella sp.
GATAATCAGGCGGCAATCCCCATTTTTCGCGGTACTGCTCCGGCGTCATGTTGTACTGCGTGCGCAGATGACGCTTCAGCGATTTGAAGCGCTTGCCGTCCTCGAGGCAGACGAGATAGTCGGGCGCGATCGACTTCTTCAGCGAGACCGCCGGCTTCGCCGGTTCGAGCGGCGCAGTCTCGGTGCGGCCCGAGGACACCCGCACCAGGGCGCCATGCACCTGGCTGATCAGGTTCGGAATCTCCGCGGCCGGCGTCGGATTGTTGCTGAGATAGGCCGACACGATGCCCGCCGTCAGCTCGATGAAATTCTTAGCCCCCGCATCCGACATGGGCCCGCCCCTCGCTCCACCTTGCGCCTCTCCGGAAAGACGACGCTCAACTATTCCGTGTCAACAATACGTTCGGCTGAAATAAGACGGCCAGCAATACGATAGTTGACGAAGCAACACAGCGGCCGCCCTTTGCCCGCGCGCGAAGATCAGCCCCGCTGATCGAGATGAGTGCGCAGCTCGTCGATCGAGGCAAAGCGCATCATGCCCTCCGGCATCTGCGCTTCGATCGAGCCGTCGGAGTAGAGCGAATAGGCCATGCCGTCGACAATTCCGGATTTGAGCACGGTGACGGGCGGCTGCTCGACAGGTGGCGGCGGCGGTTCGGGTGCAGGCGGGGCGGTCTCCGAAAAGGTGGAGGGCGAACGCGGCGGGGGCCGTCGCGCCGCGGCCGGCGGCTCCGGCGGCCGCATGCGATCCGGCTTCGGCCAGGCATCGTCGAAGCTTGCCGGCGGCATATCCGCGGCCTCACCGGGCTCCGGATGTGGCGGCGGCGCTCCGTCGGTGGTCTTCGCCTCCGCGCGCTCGCGCTCCTTGCGTGAGGTGGAGGCGAACATCAGGTTGCGGCGACGCGGGGCTTCCGGAGGCGCGGGCGGCGTCGGGGCTTCAAGCTCCGGCGGCGGCTCGACGCGCGGACGCTCGCGCGCGGCAGCTTCGCTCTGCCACGGCGGCGCGCCCGCGGCGGGGGTCGGCGGCGGTGGCGGCTCGACCCTCCCCTCAATCCTTGCGGCCGCGGCAGGCATCGGCTCGGGCGCGTCAGCACCCGATACGGCGAGGCCCGGCAGCACGGGCCTGACACGAACCTCCGACGGCGCACCGGCCAGCCGACGCGCGATACCCTGCAGCTCCACGGCCACGACATAGAGGCCGGCCAGTAACATCCCGGAGCAGACTGCGATCGTGCCCGAGACTATGAGGGGGCTGCCGAGGCTGAACTCCCTGACGGAGAAGCCGAACAGGATCGAAAGGAGGCCCGCCACGACGGCGAAAATCCCCGCGATCAACAATGCCAAGGTCATCGAACTCACCCCCGGCCGCACATCCACCCGCGACCCGTCATGCACGATACCGTCATACGATGTTCCACGCCAACGGCGAATTGCAAGCGGCGTTCCTAAAGGGAAGGAAATCAGGGACTTATTCACATTCCCTTCAGCTACGGCTCGCTACTGCTAGGCTGCTGCCGATATCCGGAATTGCTGCGTCGCATCAGGAATTTAGCCATAATGCCCAATTACTTGGTAATGGAACTGCGCTATAGGGAGTCCGGGGAGCAGGCCCGCGCGCACCAGCCGGGCCAAGAGGGGATTCCGGGGCACCGATAGCCATGACATCCATCACGACATCCGCGATCGACACGCCTCAGGGGCGCTCGGTCGAGCGGACTTGCGACGATCTCGCCATGCTGGTGCTGGCGGCGGTGACCGTCGTGGCAGGCCTGACCGTCCGCGACTACGGCCTCGGCTGGGACGACTACACCCACGCCGAATATGCCGATCTGCTGCTGCGCATGTTCGGTTCCGGCTTCAAGGACACCGCCGCACTCTCCTTCGCCAATCTCTACATGTATGGCGGCGGCTTCGACATGGTCGCGGCCCTCCTGCACAAGATCATTCCGCTCGAGCTGTTCGAGACGCGACGTCTGCTCGGTGCGATCGTCGGCGTGATCGGGCTTGCGGTGACCTGGCGACTCGCTCGCCGCATCGGCGGACCGCTCGCCGGTCTTGCCGCGCTGCTACTACTTGCGCTTTGCCCGATCTTCTACGGGCACATGTTCATGAACCCGAAGGATGCGCCCTTCGCGGTGGCCATGATCATCCTGATGCTGGGCCTGGTCCGGCTCGCCGAGGAATATCCCAAGCCCTCGCCGCGCACGATCCTGATCGTCGGCCTGGGCGCCGGCCTTTCGATCGGCTGCCGCATTCTGGGCGGGCTCGCGCTGGTCTACGCCATGTTCGGCTTCATCCCGCTGTTCCTGGAAGAACTGCGCAGCGAGGGCCTGCGCGAGTCGATCAGGCGCTTCGCCCATGTCGTCTATGT
>DATDNN010000112.1:0-14871 GCA_036518255.1 Allosphingosinicella sp.
CATCTGCCACCGGCAGGTGAAGGCCAATCGCGAGAGGAAGTCGATCGGCGCGGAAGACACCTTCTTCGCGGACCTCACCGACGAGGCAGCGATGTGCGCCGAACTCGACCGGATCAGCCAGACAGTCTGGCGCCGCATCGAAGGCAGGAACATCGCGGGGCGCACGGTGACCCTCAAAGTCAAATATCAGGACTTCCGGATCGTGACGCGCGCGAAGAGCCTGGAGCGTCCGGTCGCGGGCCGCGAGGAATTCCTTGAGATCGGCTGCGCGCTGCTGCGCGGCCTGCTGCCCATGCCGAAAGGCGTGCGGCTGCTTGGCCTGACGCTTTCCAATCTGGCGGAAGCCATGCCCCCCGATGCGGCCCGCGTGCTGACCTTGCCGTTATAAGCTTCTGCAATCCACCAGCACTGAACTGGACTGCTTCGCTCTGCTCGCAATGACGGATGAATTTCGGAGTTCTACAGCCGCTCGGCCGTTGCGACGACATCCGCAGCGCGGAGCGCCGCGAGAATGCGCATCAAATGCTGCACGTCATGCACTTCGATATCGAGGTGGAAGGTGTGGAAGCTGCCGTCGCGCGCGGTCTGCTCCATGCTGACGATATTGGCGGCATGGCTTCCGAAAATACTTGCGATGACGGCCAGCGCCCCGGGCTCGTTCTTGAGGACGACGCAGAGACGCGCGGTGCCCCCGTCCGACTTGTCGCCCCAGGCGAGATCGACCCAGTCCGCATCCACGCCGGTGGCGAGATTTTCACAGTCGATTGTGTGGACCTCGATCCCCTCCCCCTCGCGGCGAAGGCCCACGATCCGGTCGCCGGGAACCGGATGGCAGCAGTCGGCGAGCTGGAAGGCGACGCCGGGGGTAAGGCCCTTGATCGAAATGGCGGAACGCTGCGGCGGCGGCTTCACGCCGTCCTTGCCGGTGGAGCCCGGCATCAAGGCTTCCATCACCGCCGTATCGGAAATGCGCTTGAGCGCAATCGCCTCCATCAGCGCTTCGTCATTCGGGACGTGCAGGCGCTTCAGCGCTTCGGCGAGCGCTTCCCAGCCGAGCGGCGTCGGCAGCCGCTCGACAATCTCGTCGAAAATCTTGCGGCCGAGCGCGATCGTTTCCTCGCGCTCCTTCGATTTGACGAAGCGGCGGATCTTGGCGCGTGCCTTCCCCGTCACCACGAAGGCGAGCCATCCGGGCTGCGGATGCTGCGCCTTGGAGACGAGGATTTCCACCTGATCGCCATTGTCGAGAGGGGTGCGAAGCGGCATCACCCGGCCGTTGATCTTCGCGCCCACCGTCTGGTCGCCAAGATCGGTGTGGACGGCATAAGCGAAATCGACCGGCGTCGCGCCCTTGGGCAGCTGAATGAGCTCGCCCTTCGGCGTGAAAGCGAAGATCCGGTCCTGATACATGGCCATGCGGGTATGTTCGAGCAGCTCCTCGGCGCTCCCCGCATGTTCGAGGATTTCGATAAGGTCGGTGATCCAGGGATGCTGCGCCGTCGCCGCGGCCTTGCCTTCCTTATAGGCCCAATGGGCGGCGAGGCCGAATTCGGCCTGGGCATGCATGTCCTTCGTGCGGATCTGGATCTCGATCCGCATATTTTCGTCGTGGATGACGGTGGTGTGGAGCGAACGGTAGCCGTTACGCTTGGGCGTCGAGATATAGTCCTTGAACCGGCCGGGAACCATCGGCCAGCGCTGGTGGATGAGGCCGAGGGTGCGGTAGCAATCCTCGACGCTGTCCACGATGCAGCGGAAGGCCATGACGTCGGAAAGCTGCTCGAAGCTCACATGGCGTTCGGCCATCTTGCGCCATATGGAATAGGGATGCTTCTCGCGGCCCTGGACGTCGGCTTCGATCCCGTGCGCTTCGAGATGCGCCTTGAGGCCGCGCTGGATGCGGGCGATGACGTCCTCCCCGCCCCGGTTGAGCTGTTCGAGGCGCTTGCCGATCGATTCATAGGCGTCGGGTTCGAGCTCCCGGAAGGCGAGGGTCTGCATCTCCTTCATGAACTCGTACATGCCGATCCGCTCGGCGAGCGGGGCATAGATGTCCATCGTCTCCCGGGCGATACGGCGGCGCTTTTCCGGATTGGCGATGAAGTGGAGCGTGCGCATATTGTGCAGCCGGTCGGCGAGCTTCACGAGGAGGACGCGTATGTCTCCCGACATGGCGAGCAGGAACTTGCGGAGATTTTCGGCGGCCCGCTCGCTTTCGCTCTGCGCCTCGATCTTCGACAATTTGGTAACGCCGTCGACCAGGCGGGCAATATTCTTGCCGAAGAGCTTTTCGATCTCTTCCGGGGTCGCGACCGTATCCTCGATCGTGTCGTGGAGGATGGCGGTGACGATGGTCTCGTCGTCGAGATGGAGGTCGGTGAGGATGCCCGCCACTTCGATCGGGTGGCTGAAATAGGGATCGCCCGACGCCCTCTTCTGGCTGCCATGCGCCTTCATCGAGAAGACATAGGCGCGGTTGATGAGCGCCTCGTCCGCGTCGGGATCGTAGGACTTTACCTTGTCGAGCAGTTCATATTGTCTCAGCACCGGACCAACATGGGGTCCGGTGCCCCGGCCTTGCAATTGAAAAAGTTCAGCGGCGCGCGCTCGTGTTGCACTTTTCGAGGGCCGCCGCGTCCAGCGCCCGGCCTTCGACGGCGAAAGCCTGAACCTCGCCCATCTTCTTCACGAAGGCGGCGCAGACCGCTTCCGGACGGCTGGTGCCTTGCCCCGCCGAGCAGCCTGTATCGTCGCAGCGCCAGACGACGCCTTTCAATGCGATGCGCTGGGCGGCAGGCTTCGCCACGGTGGCCGCGGCATAATAAGGCGCGGCGATGGCGGGGGCGGAGAGACCGGAGGCGAGAAGGGCTGCAAAGAGAAGTCCATAGCGATTCATGTTCATTCCCCTGAGTTAGTTGCTATAAGCAACTCATATGCGGAATAGTTTTCTTTTGCAACTGGAACAATCGTCTCAAACGTGCAATTCTGACCGGAAGAACGAGAACAGGTCGGGATGCCGTGATCGAACGGGAATATCAGAAGATACTGGCGGAATGCGCCTTGCCCGCCGCGCTTGAGGCCGTGGGCGAACGATGGTCCTTCCTCATCCTGCGCGGCGCCTTCAACGGCCTCAGCCATTTCGAGGAGTTTCAAAGCACGCTCGGCATCGCGCGCAACATTCTGTCGAACCGGCTCGTCCGTCTGGTCGAGCATGGCATATTGCAGCGCGACCCCGATCCCGCCGACCGGCGCAAGGTCACCTATACACTCACCGACAAGGGCCGGGAGCTGCTGCCGGTGCTGATCGCCCTCCGCCAATGGGGAGAGCGCTGGGTGTCGGGCGTGCCGAGCAATCCGGTGCTGGTCGACAGGGCGAGCCAGCGTCCCATCGCGCCGATGGCCGTCCGGGCGGAGGATGGCCGGCCCCTGTCGCTGCAGGAGCTTATGTGGGTGGACCGCGCCCAGCTTCAGTAAGGCGCCGCCGCACTCTCTTAAACATTCAAAGAAACGCCCCCGCAAATGCGGAGGCGTTTCCGTTGCGAATGCGCGACTGATGCCGCAGCAATACGCTGAATTTAAGCCTTAGGCCGAAACCGGAAGCTCTTCATCATCGTCGTCGTCGGTGACGGCGACAACGAGCAGCGCTGCTACGCCAACGCCGACGAGAGCGGCAATCCAGCTGCCGGCGAGGCCGTTTTCGTCCTGAAGCTCAGCGCCCGCACGAAGCGAGAGGGCATTTGCCGAATTAGCGGCAGCCATCGCCGGCGAAGCGGACAGAGCGACGGCGGCGGCCGCCGTGATCAATCCCTTTACCATTACATTCCTCCTTGCATCTCCAGCGGATCGTCGCGGGAGAGGTATAACGTCATATAGGTGTTTTTGTGCCCGCGCAACTTAACGGTTTGGCTACAAAAATATTAAAAGCCGCCATACGGATCAAATAAGGCCTATTGAACTATTGGAAGGGTCCGGCAATGCTCAAACAAGGGTAAGGAAAGGGGGGTGGGCATGGACAGCTTGCTGTCCGCCATTTCTTTAGTCGCTGGGGAATTGGCTTTGTTTGCGGGCGCAGGGTTTTTCTTACTTGGCGTCAATGAATTGGCCGTGGATATCCTCTGGCTGATAATGGTGGTAAAGAAAAAGTATTCAGCGTCGACAGACGCTAAGCCGCCGCACTCTGATCAGATCGCCGCAGCCGAGCCTCCCCTCGCCGTATTCATCCCCGCCTGGCGGGAAGCCGAAGTGATCGGCGCCATGCTGCGGCACACGCTGAAATTGGCACAATATGGTTCCTATCGCATTTACGTGGGCTGCTATCCGAACGACCCCGGCACCATCTCCGCGGTGAAATCCGTAGACAATTCGCGGGTGCGATTGGTCGTGGGGGAGAGGCCAGGGGGGACGACTAAGGCGGATTGCCTTAATACGATCTGGCGATCGATGGTGGAGGATGAAAGGCGGGAGGGGCGCCCCTTCGCCGCCGTCATCCTCCACGATGCCGAGGATGTGGTTCATCCGGATGCCTTCGGCTGGTTCGGCCGCCTCATCGGGCGCTATGACATGATCCAGCTGCCCGTGGTGCCACTGATCGATCGGGGATCGCGCTGGCTGTCGGGCCATTATGCCGACGAATTTTCCGAATCGCACAGCCGCGACCTTCCGGTGCGACAGGCGATCGGCGCCGCACTTCCTTCAGCCGGAGTGGGCTGCGCTTTCTCGCGGACGCGGCTGGAGGCTCTGGTCGAGGAGGAGCGCGGCGGCCCCTTCGACGCACTGAGTCTCACCGAGGATTATGAGCTTGGGCTGAAACTCGGCCAGTCCGGCCGCGCCTTGTTTCTGCGGGTGCGAGATTCGGCGGGAAAGCTAGTCGCGACCGGAGAGTTTTTTCCTGGGCAGCTGGACGCCGCCCTCACTCAAAAGAGCCGCTGGATTACGGGAATTGCCCTCGCCGGATGGGACCGGCTTGGCTGGGCGGGCGGGCTCGCCGAACGCTGGATGCGGTTGCGCGACCGGCAGGTGTTGATCGTTGCCCTCGTCACGGCGGCGGGTTATCTCGCGGTTGGACTCTGGCTTCTGCTCCTCACCAGCCAAAGCAAAGGGGCCGATCTCTTTGCTTCCCCTGTGCTGCAGGGCCTCGCCGCCGCCAACGCGCTCCTCTGCCTCTGGCGGCTTGGCGTGCGCATGGCCTGCACGGCGAATATCTACGGCTGGCGGGAAGGTGCGCGGGCCGCCCCACGCCTTCTCGTCAGCACGCTCATTCTGATTCTCGCCTCCTGGCGCGCAATCGCGCTTTACTGGCAGATGCGGCGGAGCGGATCGCCCCGCTGGAACAAGACAAGCCACGCCTTTCCGGCCGAATTGTCCGGCGCATGAAGCTACCACCGGCGCTTCGCTTTCCGCTTCTGGTCGTCGCGGCATGGGTCGGCCTTCGTGCGAGTATACTCGGCTGGCCGGAGAGCGGCTCGCCGGAAGATATAAGGCGCCCGCCACCTGCCGCACAATCGGTTTATCAACCCGCCGGGATGAAAGGAGATGCACCTCTTCTGCTGTCAGAACGAGAACCCTCATATTTCGTCATAGCGCCCGCACGGGCATTCTTCAGGCCCGCCCCTTCGCTGCCCTCAGCCTCACCGCATACGGACGTAGACTTGCATAATGCGGCGGCCACAGATCCCTTCTACATGCCGGATATTCCGCCGCAGTCCGGAGCTCTTCCGACGGCCTCGCGAGCGCTTAGCTGCCTCCCCCGCTGGAGCGCGGAAGCCTGGCTGTTCGCACGTTCTGAGAGTGAGGCGGAGCGGCTGCCGAGCCCTGTTCTAGGCGGTAGCCAAGTCGGCGGCAGGCTGACCTACTGGTTGAATGGAAACGCGGCGCGACCGCTGCGGGCAAGTCTGCGCGTCTATGCGCCGACTTCGGCCCTTGAGGCGGCGGAAGTCGCCGCTGGATTGGACTGGCAACCATCGGACAAGGTTCCGATCCATGTGCTTGCCGAAAGGCGAGAAGGACTAGGCAAGGAGGGGCGCTCCGCCTTCGCCTTCCTGGCCTATGGCGGTAAAAGCCGGACGATTCCGGGTGGACGGGCGGAATTTTACGGGCAGGCGGGAATGGTCGGCCGGCACAAACGGGACCTCTTCGCCGACGGCATTTTGACCCTGCGCTGGCGCCTTGATGCCAAGGAGAGGATTCGCGTCGGCGTTGGTATGTGGGGCGCGGCCCAACCGGGCGCGAGCCGTATCGACGCCGGGCCGACTTTCGCCGTTCGACCCATCAAGGCCGCGCCCGTCACCCTGTCGCTCGACTGGCGGCAGCGTATTGCCGGAAACGCCGCGCCCGCCTCCGGGCCCGCCATCACCCTTTCCGCCGGATTTTAGGGGCGGCCCACCCTTTCGTGCGGGCCGATTAGCGGCTAGCTGTCCTTCATGGACATTTATCTGCCCATCGCCGGTCTTTCCGTGAACGCGCTGGTGATTATCGGCCTTGGGGGCGCGGTGGGTTTCCTGACCGGCCTTGTCGGCGTCGGCGGCGGGTTCCTGACGACGCCGATCCTGATCTTCTACGGCATTCCGCCCGCGGTGGCGGTCGCATCCTCGACCACCCAGATCACCGGCACCAGCGTGTCGGGCGTTCTCGCCCACCGCAAACGCAAGGGCGTCGATTATCAGATGGGCGCCGTGATCATCGCGGGCGGTGTGCTGGGCGCGGGCGCCGGGGGCCTGCTCTTCCGCCTGCTCCAGGGCAGCGGCCAGATCGATACTGCGATCGGCATCCTTTACGTCATCCTGCTCGGCAGCATCGGTTTCCTGATGGCGCGGGAAGCCGCGGGCGCGCTCGGCATCGTCAAGCGGAGCGAGACGCAGGCCGCGCACCGGCGGCACAATCCGTTGATCGCCGCCCTGCCGATGCGCTGGCGCTTCTACCGGTCCGGCCTCTATATCTCGCCGCTCGCGCCGCTCGCGCTCGGCTTCCTGTCCGGCATGATGACGGTACTGCTCGGCGTCGGCGGCGGCTTCATCGTCGTCCCCGCGATGATCTACCTGCTCGGCATGTCGGCGCAGGTCGTGGTCGGCACGTCCCTTCTCCAGATCCTGTTCGTGACGGGCGCGACCACCCTCATTCACGCGACGACCACCAAATCGGTCGACATCGTCCTCGCCGCGCTTCTCCTCGTCGGCAGCGTCGTCGGCGCGCAATTCGGCGTGCGCATGGCGCAGAAGGCCAAGCCCGAACTGCTGCGCATGATCCTCGCCATCATCTGCCTCGGCGTCGCCTTCCGCATGGCATTGGGCCTCGGCTGGCGGCCGAGCGAAATCTACACGGTGCAGATGCTGTGACGCGGCTTCCCGCCCTGATCCTCCTCATTCTGGCGCCCTTCCTGCTCGGCCAGGCCAAGCCGCAGCTTGTGCCCGACGTATCGCAACGCGACATCCAGATCCGTTATTCCTTCACCGGCGCCGAACTGCTGCTGTTCGGGGCGATCGTCTATCCGGGCGGCAAGCCCCCAGGCGGCGACACCGACATCGCGGTTATCGTGAAAGGGCCGATGCAGCCCATCGTGGTGCGCGAAAAGCAGAAAGTCGCCGGTATCTGGATGAATGTGGAGAGCGAGCGCTTCCGCTCCGCGCCCTCTTTCTACGCCGTCGCCTCCTCCCGCCCGCTATCACGCCTCGTCGACGAGCGGACGGCCGCCATCTACGAGCTCGGCCTGCAGAACCTCCAGCTTTCCCCGGCTTCCGGCCTGACGCCCGAGGAGCAGCGGCGGTTCGAGGCGGGCCTTATCGACCTTCGCCAGCGCAACCAGCTCTATTCGGAAAATCCGCGCGGCGTCGAGATTACGGACGACGTTCTCTATCGCGCGCGCATCTCCATTCCTGCCCGGGTGCCGGTTGGCAATTACACGGCGGAAACCTTCCTGATCCGCGACGGACGGGTCATCGCAGGCGCGGTGCGGGACATACGGATCGAAAAATTGGGGTTCGAGCGCGTCGTCGCCGATTTCGCCGACGACTGGTCGCTCGCCTACGGCATCCTCTCCGTGCTCCTGTCCCTCGGCCTCGGCTGGGCGGCGAGCGCGATCTTCCGGCGCAGCTGACGCCGCCTGGCAACGGCTTGTTTACGCTTCGCCGTTAACCATGCCTCCAAACTTTTTGAGCGGGACATCCATGCACGACCTTACAAACACGCCCTACACGCCGCCCCAGAGCGATCTGGCGCCCGTCCTCGATCCGATCCGGCGCGCGGCCGGCCCCAGGCATGAGCCGATCGGCGAGGTGACGGAGATTGGCGGCGGCGGCGCCCGCATCCGGATGAAGGGCGCGCGCCTGAAGGCCCTTCAGGGCGATGCCGATCCCAGCGTCGCGCTCTCCGGCCAGGTGGGCAGCCAGATCAAGCTGCAATCGGGCGGCAAGTGGCTGCTCGCCAACGTCCGCAACCTGCGCCTCGACGACAATGGCGAAACGATCTCCGCCGAAATCGACTTTCTCGGCGAAGGCGACGAGGACGAGCAGAGCGGCCGCCTCGTCAATTTCCGGCGCGGCATCACCAGCTATCCGATACCCGGCGACCTCATCTACCCGGTCACCGGATCGGACCTCAAACAGATGTTCGCCGCCGACGACCGCCCGCATATCGAAATCGGCACCGTCTATCCGACCAAGGATGTGCGCGGCGCCCTCTACATCGATTCGCTCCTCGGCAAGCATTTTGCGCTGCTGGGATCGACCGGCACCGGCAAATCGACCTCGGCCTCGCTCATCCTCCACCGCATCTGCGACGCGGCGCCGGAGGGGCATATCGTAATGATCGATCCGCACGGCGAATATTCGGCGGCGTTCAAGTCGAACGGCGAATTGTTCAACGTCGACAATCTCGCCATGCCCTACTGGCTGATGAACTTCGAGGAGCATTGCGAGGTGTTCATCACCTCGACCGGCGCCGACAAGCAGCAGGATATGGACATCCTCGCCAAATGCCTTCTCGCGGCCCGCGCCAAAAACCGGGCGGCCGAGGGCCTGACCAAGCTCACGGTCGATTCGCCCGTGCCCTACCTCCTGTCCGATCTCACCAACGCGATCACCAACGAGATGGGTCTTCTCAACAAGGCGACCGACACCGCGCCCTTCATGCGCCTGAAGACGAAGATCGACGAGCTGAAGCAGGATCCGCGCTACAGCTTCATGTTCTCCGGCATGCTCGTCGCCGATAGCATGGTGAGCTTCATGACGCGCATCTTCCGGCTTCCGGCCGACGGCAAGCCCATCTCCATCGTCGATGTGTCCGGCGTCCCCTCGGACATCACCTCCGTCGTGGTTTCGGTGCTCGCCCGCCTGGTGTTCGATTATGCCATCTGGTCGCGCAACGAGCCGCAGCGCCCGGTTCTCCTCGTCTGCGAGGAAGCGCACCGCTATGTGCCCGCCGACAAGACATCGGGCGGCCAGAGCGTGCGCAAGATCCTGGAGCGGATCGCCAAGGAAGGCCGTAAATACGGCGTCGCGCTCGGCCTCATCACCCAGCGTCCGTCCGACCTTGCCGAAGGCGTGCTGTCGCAGTGCGGCACGATCATCTCGATGCGCCTCAACAACGAACGCGACCAGGCTTATGTGAAGGCCGCGATGCCGGAAGGCGCGCGCGGCTTCCTCGAAGCCATTCCGGCGCTTCGCAACCGGGAATGCATCGTCTGCGGCGAGGGCGTGGCCATTCCGATCCGCGTCGCCTTCGACGATCTCGAAGCTTATCGCCGCCCGGCCTCGGCCGACCTGCTCTTCTCCGAATTGTGGCGGGAAACGGGGGACGAGGAAGCGATCGTCAGCCGCGTCGTCAAAAGGTGGCGGAGCCAGGGGCGGTGAAACACGCTTGGGCTTCTGCGGAAGCAGGAGCCCAGCGACACCAATCTTTCAAACGGGGCGCCTGCCTTCGCAGGCGCACGGTCACCCCGCGGGCTTTAAGGCCGCCTTCGCCCCCACTCGAATACCGAGCAGGTTTCGCAGCTTCGACCGGAAGCTCGCCAGTTCGCCGCCGCTCAGCTGCGCGCGGCTGGTGAACTTTACGGAAGCCGGATTCACCGGCATGCCGTTACGATACATTTCGTAATGGAGGTGCGGGCCGGTCGATAGGCCGGTCGAGCCGACATAGCCGATCACCTGGCCCTTCTGGACATAGGCGCCCGGCGCCGCCGCGATGCGGCTCATGTGCGAATAGGAGGTGGCGAGGCCGCCGCCATGATCGATGCGCACCTGCCGGCCGTAGCCGCCTGCCCAACCGGCGCGATTCACCCGCCCGTCGGCCGCGGCGAGGATGGGCGTGCCGTAGCCGGCGCGGAAATCCAGCCCCTTGTGCATGCGGGTATAACCAAGGATCGGGTGGCGGCGCGCGCCGAAGTTGGACGTGACGATGCCCGGTACGGGACGCTGGAGAAGGCCGCTTTCCTTGCCGACGCCCGAAGCTTCGAACCACTGGGCCTTGCCGTCCTGCGTCCATTGCATGAGCTGGAGATCCTTGCCGCGCGCGCGGTCGAGCCCGGCATAGAGGAGCTGACCCACTTCCACTTCGCCGGTTTCGGCCTGGCGATGTTCGACGATGATGTCGAACCGGTCGTCGGCGCCGATGCCGCCGACATCGATCTGACTGCCGATCACGCGGAGGAAGGATTCGATCGCGCGGGCGGGAACGCCGGCAGCGCGAGCCGAGCGGTAAAGGCTTGAGCCCACCACCCCCTGAATGCGGAGCGGCGTTTCATCCACCCGCACCGGAATCTGTTGAAGGGTCAACGAATCTCCGGCCCGCGACACCGCCAACTTCAGATCGAGGCGGGCGCGGAAGGCGAGCGATTCGAGCGGGCGCGGGACGTTGCGGCTCGGCCGCCGACCGAGCGTGATGGCAAGGCCGGTACCGGGCATGAGATCGGATAGCGGTACCGCACCCCCGACCATATTCGACACCATACCCGCTTCGGCGGCCGAAACGCCGGACCGGCGGAGAAGATCGACGAGGGTGTCGCCGCGTCCCAGGGTGGCGGTGAGATCGATGCGCGGCCGTTCCGGCGTTTCGGTGAGCGGCTCAACGGCCTCGGACGCCGCCATGCGCCGGCCCGTATCGCCGCCATAAGCAAGCGGCGCGAAGGACAGCGCGCGCGCTTCCTCCCACTGGGCATCGGTATAGGGTTCGGGCGCCGGAGGCGCGGCCGTGTCATGCCCGGGCGCCAGCGCATAAGTGGCAATGCAGAGGCCGAGGCAGGTGGCGAGACCGCGCAGCCATTCGGGCGAGCCGATATTGGCGCCGAGATCGACGACGAGCGAGCGCTCGCCCGTCCGGAGTTCGCGGAGGAAGGCGTGAGGGCTGCCGGACGCGGCAAGGGCGCGCGGCGCGAAGACAGGCCGGAGCGCCGCCGCGCCGCCGCCCGAAACCGGACCGAAATCGTTGAACCGATACAAAGCGGATAGACCCCCGCGGCCGTTTCTTCACCCCCGGCCCGCTGTCGCTGCCAGGCGGGGAGGACTGTGGAGAAACAGGGTTAAAGTCAAATTAAACCGGCAATTTTCAGGCATTTCTTGCGGCAGGACGTACCGTCGAGTCGATGAACCGTTCACCTTTGCCGGAACCGCCGATTGAAGTTGCGCTTTCCCGCGCGAATGCCGATCTATCGCCTATGACTCACGCCGACCGGGCTTCCGTGGTCGCCGTCCTCGGCCCGACCAATACCGGCAAGACCCACCTCGCCATCGAACGCATGTGCGCCCATTCAAGCGGCATGATGGGCTTTCCGCTCCGCCTGCTCGCGCGCGAGGTCTACGACCGGGTGGTGAAGGTGAAGGGGGAGAATCAGGTCGCGCTCATCACCGGCGAAGAGAAGATCGTGCCGAAGGATGCGCGCTGGTTCCTCTGCACCGCCGAATCGATGCCGATGGACAAGGATTTCGCCTTCGTTGCGCTCGACGAGGCGCAGCTCGGCATCGATCCGGAGCGCGGCCATGTCTTCACCGACCGCATGCTCCATGCGCGCGGCCGGGAGGAAACGATGATCCTCGGCTCCGAAAGCCTGAAGCCGATGGTGAAAGCGCTCGTTCCGGGCGCGGAGATCATCAGCCGTCCCCGCTTTTCGACCCTCTCCTTCGCCGGCCCCTGCAAGCTTTCGCGCCTGCCGCCACGGTCCTGCATCGTGGCCTTCTCGGCTGAGCAGGTCTATGCCGTTGCCGAGATGCTGCGCCGGATGCGCGGCGGCGCGGCGGTGGTGATGGGGGCGCTCAGCCCCCGTACCCGCAACGCGCAGGTGGAGATGTATCAGGCCGGCGAGGTCGATTATCTCGTCGCGACCGACGCGGTCGGCATGGGGCTCAACATGGATGTCGCCCATGTCGCCTTTGCCGGCCTATCCAAATATGACGGCCGGCGCAGGCGCCGTCTCACCGTCGCCGAGATGGCGCAAATCGCCGGACGCGCCGGGCGGCATCAGCGCGACGGCACGTTCGGCACATTGTCGCTCGAAGGGAAGATGAGCCCCGAGTTCCAGCCGGAAGAGATTGGGGCGATCGAAGAGCATCGCTTCCCCGCGCTCGATTTTCTGTTCTGGCGCGACGGCGATCCCGACACGCGGAGCATCGAGGCGCTCATCCGCGCGCTGGAGCGGCGCCCGTCCGAGCCGGTGCTGCGCCCCGCGCCGGAGGCCGTCGATCTTGCCGTGCTGAAGCGTCTTGCCGAGGATCCGGAGGTGCGCGCTCGCGCAACGTCGCGGGAGCGGGTACGGCGTCTCTGGGCGGCCTGCGGGCTTCCCGATTTCCGGAAAACCGGCCCGGAGCATCATGCCCGGCTGGTGTCGCGGCTTTATCTTCACCTTACCGAAGGCAACGGGCGCATTCCCCAGCCCTGGTATGCTGCGCAGGTGGCGGGCCTCGACAATATGCAGGGCGATATCGACACGCTGGCCGACCGGATCGCGGGCATCCGCACTTGGGCCTATATCGCCCATCGGCAAGACTGGCTCGCCCGGCCGGAAGAGATGGCCGAGCGCACCCGCGAAATCGAAGAGCGTTTGTCGGATGCCCTGCATGAACGGCTCACCCAGCGTTTCGTCGACCGACGCACCGCGATCCTGATGCGCGATCTGGGCGCCAAGGGCGTGGGCGAGTTTCCCGTCGTCGTCGATGCCGAGGGCGAGGTGAGCGTCGGAAGCCACCCGATCGGACGGATGACCGGTTTCACGTTCGAAGTGGATCCCGCCGCCCGAGCGGGCGACCGCAAGATGCTGCTTGCCACGGCCGAACGGCGACTGGGCGGCGAATATGAAAAGCGCGCGGCAGCGCTGGCAGCGGACGAGGACGCGCATTTCGCGCTGCGCACCGATGCGGGCGCGCCCGTGGCCTTGCTGTGGCGCGGGCATGAGGTGGGACGCCTCGTACCCGGCAAAAACCTGCTGTCGCCCGGCATCCTGATCGACCGGCGGCTGGAGCGCGTATCGCAAAAGGGCCGCGATGTCGTGGTCGAGCGGCTGAAAGCCTGGATCGCCGCCAATGTCGAGCGCCATCTCGGTCATCTGAGGCGCGCCGGAATGGCGGCGCGGGACGGCGGCGCCTCCCCCGCCATGCGCGCCGTGCTTGCGATGCTGGTCGACGAAGGCGGGGTCATCGCGCGCGACGCGTTGAGCGGGCCGCTCGCTCGCCTGACCAAGGAGGAAAGGCGCGCGATCGGCAGGCTCCGTGTCCGCATCGGATCGCTCGACCTTTTCATCTCCGATCTCCTGAAGCCGGAGGCCAAACGCTGGCGGACGGCCCTGCGCGCGGCGTCCGAGGGTGCCGCAATGCCATCATTGCCTCCGGACGCGGCGGCCGTGCTGGCGACGCCGGATTCTGCGGAGCGAGCGCTTCTCACCCGTCTCGGCTACCGCGCGCTCGGTCCGCAGATGCTGCGCGTCGACATGGTCGAGCGGCTTGCTGCCCATGCGCATGAAGCGCGGGCCGGCAAGCAGGCACAGGTGGTCGATGCGGCGCTTGCGACCTCGCTCGGCCTTCAGCCGCAGGCGATCGCCAAGCTGATGCGCGACATCGGCTTCCGGCCCGCATCGAGCGAGATCGGCTGGATCTGGCGCGGTCGCAGCCGGGAGAAGGTTGAGGCCAAGCCGGTCGATCCCTCCAGCCCGTTCGCCGCGCTTGCCGGCCTTCGCCGTGGCTGAGAGCCTGCGGCTCGACAAGTTCCTGTGGTTCGCGCGCATCGTGAAGACACGCGCCCTCGCCCAGACGATGGCCGAAGAAGGCCGCCTGCGCATCGGCGGGCGGGTGATCGACCGCGCTCATGCGCCGGTGCGTGTCGGCGATGTCCTGTCCTTCGCGCAAAGAGGCAATGTGCGCGTGCTGCGCATCGAGGCCCTTCCTGTACGGCGCGGGCCGCCCGGCGAGGCGCGGCTTCTCTATACCGAGATTGCCGAGGGCGGTGAAACAGGGCCGTTGACGGCGGCTCCCGGCCAAGACTAGAGCAGGGCCGTTCAGGAGAAATCGACCCATGACCTACGTCGTCACCGAAAACTGCATCCGCTGCAAATATATGGATTGCGTGGAAGTCTGTCCGGTCGATTGCTTCTACGAGGGCGAGAATATGCTCGTTATCAACCCGAACGAATGTATCGATTGCGGCGTGTGCGAGCCGGAATGCCCGGCCGAGGCGATCGTGCCCGATACCGAAGTCGGCCAAGAAAAATGGCTGGAGATCAATGCGCAATTCTCCGCCGAATGGCCGAACATAACGCGCAAGCGCGAACAACCCGCCGATGCCGACGAGCATAAGGGCGAAGAAGGCAAGTACGAGAAATATTTCTCAGCCGAGCCAGGCCAGGGCGACTGACCCGTCTGGACCGGCGCCTCTTTCTGAAGGGAGAAGAAGATAGCGCTG